>CALWXG010000089.1 GCA_944385435.1 uncultured Oscillospiraceae bacterium | reverse complement strand
TGGACCGCCTGTTCTTCTGGCTGCTCATCGCCATCACCGCCATCAGCTGCTACAACCTGGTGCGCTGCTTCGTCTGATCGGACGCTGTCACCCCCCTGTCCCAGTGGCCAAAACTCCTTTCGTGCAACAGAGCTGCCAGAGGCTCCGGCTGGAACCTCTGGCAGCTCTGTCGCTTATCTCTGTGCAGGATTCTGTCTGTTCTCCGTGAAAAAACGTCCGGCCTGTCCTCAGCCCAACAGATCCGCGATGGTGTCTGCGGCGATGCGCCCTGTATTCAGGCAGTAGCCCATGGTGTTGCCGCCCAGAATAAAGGGATAGGTGTCTCCGTAGATGGCGCAGGTATCGGTACCGGCGGCGTACAGGCCAGGGATAACCCGTCCTTCCTTGTCCAGCACCTGGGTGCGGTGGTTGATGCGGATGCCGCCCAGAGTGCCGTAGGCCCCAATGAAGAATTTCAGGGCATAGAAGGGGGCTTTGGCGACCGGGAACAGATACCGGGGCTCCTTCTCAAAGTAGTCGTCCCAGTGATTTTCGCACATCTCGTTGTACTCCTCCACCGTGGCCAGGAAGCGCTCTTTGTCGATGCCCATCTTGTCCGCCAGCTCTTCCAGGCTGTCCGCCTTGCAGACATATTCATAGCCCCGGTCCATAGCGGCCTGTACGTCGGCGTCGAAGTTGGAGAAGCACTCAAAGCCGTGGACGTGATCCACAAAAGCAGGTCCGTCCCGGCGGTACCGGCGCACCTGGGCGCTGTCCAGGATGGAGATGCCCACGCCGCCGGGCTGCCGCTTGATGGCGTTGCCGGTAAAGGTGGAATTGATGCAGGTGGACTCCTCAAAGAAGCGCTCACCATCCAGATTCACCCACAGATCCGGGGCCCGGAACGCTCCGTCCAGGCTGAACACGGACATGTTGTCCGGGCACTGGTACATCAGCTCCATGGTGAGCGGGGTGGCGTCCGCCCCGGCCTCCCATGCCATCTTCATGCCGTCCCCCTGGACACCGGGGATCCGGAAAGAGAACAGGTTCTTGCCCCACTCATAGCCGATGTGCTCCCGGATCATATCGGGGTTGTCCCCGGCGCCGCCGGTACAGATCACCACGACCTTGGCACGCACCTCCACTTCCTCGCCCTGGCTGTCCACAGCCAGCACACCTTTGGCCTGGCCGTCCTCCATGATGATCTTCTTGGCGGGCGTGTTCAGCAAAATCTTGGCACCCAGCTCATCCGCCCGCTCGGTCATCCGCTTGATCATCGTGGCGGCACAGCGGGGTCCGGGAGGGCCTCCGCCCTCCGGCTTGACACAGTGGCCGGTGGGGAATGAGGTGGCGTAGGCCCGCATCCGCTCCGGCACGGGATAGGTCAGGGCAGGCGGGAAGAATTCCACCCCCATGGACTCCAGCCACTCAATGGTGTCGGCGGACTTGAAATAATAGTCCCGGACCAGACGGGCATCGGCATTCCAGTGGACAAAGTTCATGTGCTGGCGGAAGGCCTCGCCGGGAGTCAGGTCATAGGCCTGCATCCGCTGGTACTTGGTTCCCACGGCAAAAGGCCCCATGCCCATGTTGGCGGCGCCGCCGGTGGTGCTGGTTTTTTCCAGGGCAACCACGGACAGGCCGTGCTCTGCTGCCTGGACGATGGCGGCCATGCCGGAAAGACCCGCAGCCACAACGGCGACATCAGCTTCTAACGTTCGCATGCGACAGTCTCCTTTCAATCAAATCAGTATGAAATTGTAGATTCTATCCTATGGCATATGATATCACGCTTGACTTCCCATGTAAAATTCAATAAAATAATAGAAACTATTGAAAAAATCGATGGAAAAGAAGAGGCTGTCTCATGCTGAACTACAATAAGCTGAAATATTTTACTGTGGTGGCGCGGCATCTCAATTTCAGCACCGCCGCCCGGGAACTGTATCTCGGTCAGCCCACCCTGAGCACCCATATCAAAGACCTGGAACTGGAGTTGGGCGTCACGCTGTTTGACCGCTCCCGGCGGAAGCTGGCTCTGACCCATGCCGGGCAGATCCTTTATCAGGAGGTACAGCCTTTTTTCGACGGAGAGGAGGCGTTGGTGCGCAAGGTGCGGGCCGCGGTCTCCCGGGATCACATCACGCTGAGCATCGGAACCCTGGGCTGCGACATCATCTACGCTCTGCCCCATATGATCCGGCTGTTCCAAGAGTCCTTTCCCAATATCGATGTGGACCTGCGGCGGATGAACATTATGCCGCTGTATCAGGCTCTGTCCGATGGGCTTGTGGACCTGGCCTTCCAGTTCCGCTCAGAATCTCAGGACGCCCCCGTTCTGAAGTCCTGCTGTACCTGCACGGTGCAGCAGGGCCGGCTGCTCATCGCCATGGCTGACACCCACCCGCTGGCAAATCGGGAGGTGATCCGGGCTGAGGATCTGAAGGGTTGCCGGATTGCCATTCAGTCCCGGAAGGAATCCCCTCACCCCTATCTGTTCTTGTCAGAGGTATGCCGGAAAGCTGGATTTCAACCCAACATCGTATCGGAGTTCCAATTTATTGAGCCGATGCTCACTGCCATCAGTATGAGCGATATGGTCACCGTCACCTCTACCCTGGCCCCGATCCGCGGTCTGGAGAACATCCGGCTGATTGAATTTGAGGAACGTGTCCCCGTGAATTTGTCCCTGTTCTGGAAAAAGGACAGCACCAACCCTGCCGTGCCCCTGTTCGTCCGCCATGTCCGGCAGATGGTGAATCGGGAGGAACTGTCTGCAGATCGCTGAGCTGCCGTCCCGCTCCTGAAACCCATTCGCCACAGGGATCGATCCGTCCGTTTCCCCCGAACCCCAATCTGTTACGAAAAATCCAGGCAAGTGCTTTTTCCTTCAAGGTTTCAATCCGAAAAGTCACTGGAATCGGAGCAATCGTCCAAACCAGCTCATGTCCTCTCCCTTCCACAATTAGTGCTTAGTATAGTAGTGATAGGGACACCCTACTCTTGCGGAAACTGTCCCCATTAAAAATATCCATTTTCTGTTTTCTGGTATAACATAGACTGACTGGATTCACAACGAAAGATACGATCATGAATTTGACCAGTAAATCGCATCTCTTTTGCCACTTGACTTATGACAAGTAGCTGTGTTGTGATAGGCTTGAAAGGGTGGTGTGCTGTGCCCACTGATATCATTCACGAAAAGCAGGATCTCACCGATCTGTCCTGGTCTAAAATCCGGTCTGCTTCTGGCATGGCCGGCTCCTTTTTAAAAGCCACCTCATCCCTTGGAGGCAAGAAGATTTACTACAAGCTATCCAGCTATGATTCCATGAGGGGTGTCATCGGGCATGAGTGTGTAAATGAGCTCATCGCCGGCCGTCTGTTGACCATTTTGGGCATCGAACATCTCAAATACCAGCTCATTCATGCCGACATCATCGTGAATGAGCAGAAAATAGAAACCTATCTTTGCGCGTCTGAAGATTTCAAACAGCGTTTTGAAGACAAAGTTGCGCTTGATGTATACTACGAACTGGAACACGAGCCCGGCGAATCACCACTTGCTTTCTGTATTCGCAACGGCTGGGCAGATTATATCTATAAAATGTTGGTCGTAGATTTCCTGCTGCTGAACCGAGATCGCCATGGTGCCAATATCGAAGTGCTCCGGAACACCAGAAAGAAAACCATCAGGCTGGCCCCCATTTTTGACAATGGCCTATCTTTGCTTTTTAGCTGCCACGATGAAAATGCTGTGGATGCCTTTGATGTGATGCAGAATTGGGCAATACAATGCTTTGTAGGCTCCAGATCAGCTCAGGAAAACTTAAAGTTGATCCCCCCTGATGCTCTCCCGTCTCTTAATCTTTTAAAAGAAAGCGACAGAGAAACTATCCTGTCTGGACTGAATTCTGTTCTGCCACAGCCCTGGCTGGATAAGATATGGGATATGATTGATCGGAGGTGGAAATTCTATGAGGATTTTTGCAATCAGAGCAGAACATGATCCTTCAAACACTGATATAGCGTACCTTTTCTACTATGAGAAGGAAAAGCGATTTTATATTGAACTTCCCGATGATGCAGATCTGTGGAATACCCCTCTGATCCTATCTTCCCTCCTCAAACGCGGAGAGCGGACCGTAAACTCTTATTGGAGCAAAATCTGGGTGCAGCAGAGGATCATTCCGTCCGACCGCCAAAACCTCGGTCAAATTCTCAAGGAAAATGGGCTTGATTCCTACGACGAATTTAAGCTGTTGGTGCTGAGCGAGGGCCGCTGTTCGCAAGATGACTACTATGTCAGCGAAATATCGCAAGACGATCTGCCTAAGGAATTTTTGGATCGTCTCCAATATAAAGTCGAGGATGTCATCCCACTGGCCGGAAAGTCTCTGCTGGTTTTTTTCCGCAACGGTTTAATTAAAAGCTGTGAGCTGCAGCCCATCCTCGCTGCGGATTATGCCTTCTCTCCATTGCTGGAAAACGATTCCTATTTTAGAGAGGTCGGTATCCAGGTAGGTGGATATGGCGTTTGCTGGGGGGATCAGCTCGCTATCTCAGACTGCACACTTTATAAGACCGGAAGAGTCATCCCCCTATCACAAGAAGATTTCGTGACCTTTGTTCAGCAGCGGATCGTGACTTCCGCCGAAGCAGCGGAGCTGCTTCAATGCTCCAAACAAAATATTGACGATCTGATCCGGCGTAAAAAACTCCATCCCATCAGAACATCTCCCAAGAGCAAGCTTTTTCTCAAAAGCGAGATCCTTCAGCGTCTTTGGAAATAGCACTATGCTCTCTTCTGCGGATTCGATGCGGGCAGACTTTTCCCAAGAGCACTGGGAATGCACCACTGACGAAATGGTTTCGTTTGCGGGGGTATCCGTTGTTGTATCGATCATCTAATTTAAACCGGCATAGGCGATCAACACAGCAAGGAGCGCTCTATGGACGATCAAGAAAACGCGATAAAGTCAATTTCTCGGTTACATTGAACCGTTTCCGCCCCATTCCAGTTGCTTTCCGCCGCTCAATAAAGTCACTGTTTCCATGTACTCCACGCTACACTGTGGCTGAAACTGTGGTCAAAAACACCTCCCATCTTTTGTCGGCGGCACGTCCGCCGGCGCAGAGGGGAGGTGTTTTTCTGATTTCTGGCCGTCCGTAATGTAACTCTGGTCGGGGAGCGACACAAGGTTTTTCTGCTGCGTACAGGGCTCAGAATTTGCAGGGTAACAAACAAAAAACTGCGGCTTGCTCTTCAGTGGAAGAGACCAGGCAGGCTGTTTCTGCCACGGACCACTTTGGATCTACAGTGTTATAGCGTGATCTCCCAGGCCCGGCGGGTGAGCTGGGCGTAGTGCTGATACAAGATGCCGAAACGGTGGATGTACTTGGGCTTCCAGGGCTTTTCCTTTCCGCAGAAGTGGAGGATGGCCGTGTGTTCCATTACCCACCGCAGGTCGCAGCGGCCTCCGCTTCGGAGCAGATAGTTAGAGTAACTGCGGGCGTCATAGTTCCACTGCACATCCTTCACAGGGAGGATCTTCTCACTGTAAAGGGCGTTGAGAATGTCCTGGTCCGGCAGGATCAGCTCCCTGCGATGCTGCTCCACATACCGAAAGATCTCCTGGGGAATGATCTCCCGCCGCCCCGCCTCCAGGTCCATCAGCAGTACGCCGGAGTTGTAATAGTCCTGCTCCGTGCCCAGCCGCAGTTGGTTGACGCTGTTGGCCAGCTCGGTCACTCTCGTGTGCGCGGCGGCGGCAAAGAGGTTGCCTCCCAGGCTGGTTTCCCACAGGGGTCGGAGCGGATTGATAATCAAAATGTCCGGATCCAGATAGAGGACCCGTTTGATCTGGTTCGGCAGCAAATGGGGGGCCAGCAGCCGGTAGTACATCTCCCTGGGGTACTGCTTGGTTACAGGAGCCCCCTGAAATAGAGCGTCGTCCACCCGGATGGGCAGGAAGGAATATCCGTATGCCCCGCACTGCCGGCGCACTCCCCCCATAGCCTCCTCCGGGATGCCGCTGTGGAGCAGAAGGAGGACAAAGGTATCCTTCGGATTGTTCACGAAAATGGAAGTAAGCAGTACCTGGAGCTGGGGAAGATAATTCTGATCCAGCGTTGTTAAAAGGAAAATTGGGTCCATATACAAGTGCCTTTCTGTTTTCCTTTCTACCCCGTCCCTGGGGTCAGGACACCTTCTCAAATTGACTGTTGTAGAGGTCGGCGCAGTGAACTGCCGGCCCCATCCTTACCAAGCGCCCCTGGAATTTTTTCTAACTGTTTTAGGCGCTTTATGGCCCTATCCGCTCCAATCCGCCCGCTTTCCGTCACTCTTGAAAACCAGAGTTTCCGCCCATTCCGCCGCCCTCTGTGGCTGGCTGTGTGATCAAGGCGGTGGCAGCAGGCTTCACGATCAGACCGTTTTCACAATCGAAAACAAAGGACCGTCCTTCCCTACCCGGCATAATATTTCTGTTTAGGACTGCCCGGACAGTCCGGGATCGTCATTTTGAGCTTGCCGGCCTCCACCAGCGGCCGGATATAGTTCCGGGTCACATAGTAAGTCGTCTTAATGCCCAGGAACTGGGCGATCTCTCTGCGGCTGCGCGGAACACTACAGAAAGAGAGAAGGTCATGTCCTGCCACAGACTGTTCCTCCGTGGGCTTAGATGGTTCCTCTTCCTGCGTGTGATTGTAGAGCGTCACCACAAATTCATTCCGGCGGTTCTCAAATACCGGAGCCGGGAGGCCATAGGCCGCCATCTCCCGCCGAATGGTGGGGATACCCGAGTACCGGTTTTCCGCATCCGTCAAGATTTCCGCCATCACCGCCAGCGCGGGATTTCGCAGATCCGGGCGGGTATGACCCAGCTGATCCACCGTCATCCGGCCATAGAGACTGCCGGGGCTGTGGATCTCCAGTCGGTCAGAAAAGAAATTGATTTGAACCGGCGTGCCTTCGGTATAGATGCTGTAATCCCGGTGGATCAGCGCGTTGAGGATCGCCTCCCGGAGCGCCCGGATGGGATACTCCGGCTGATCGGTGCGCTTTCCCGTCTGTGGGTCGATGACCGTGCGGGTTTTCATATTCCGCTTACAGAAGGACAGCGCCTCTTCCTCCATCTCCGCAATCGTCCCCTCGATCCGTTTGTTGTCCAGAAATCGGGCGGAATCCGTTTCTGCCAGTTCTCCGATCTCTTTTCCGGGCACCACAATGGCGGTGATGGCCAGCTGAGGCAGATAGCCCTGGGGGTAGAGGCCAAAATTCAGCATCGCTGCCAGCGTCGGAACGCCGTTTCGCGTAATATTGAGCATCTCATACTGCTGTTCTTCGCTCATTTTCCCGAACCCCGGGCGTTCGATCCGCCGGTCCAACAAATATCTTTGTAACGCGTCCTGATTCAGCGTGTCAAGGTCAGCCCGCTCAACGGGGCGCTCGTCGTCGTGCAGATGCCTGCGGAACGCCTCATAGCTGTACAGCTCATAGTCGGTCATGGGCAGGTCCGCGTCGCCCACCCGAATAAAAGAGCCCTTCACCCGCCCGGCACCCCTGTAATAGCAGGGCCGCTCGGTCAGGTCGATGGCGGGGATCTCCGCCGAACAGATTGGGAGTCCCTCTACCTCAGCCACCGTGAACACAGCACGCACCGGCGGCTCCATCTGGTTGCATTGCTCCGTCACTTTTTTCTGCAAATCCTGGATGTCATAGACTCCGACAATTTCAAAGCCTTTTGATTCGTCCACCCCAAACAGCAGAATTCCGCCGCTATCCTGGTTCGAAAAAGCCGAGAGCGAGTCATACAGGCGCTGTGGGCAGCCCACATGCGCCGCCTTCACTTCCAGCGTCTGTGTCTCCGCCTTCTGTCTGGCGGTCTGCCGCACAAGGTCTAACAGTTCTTCAGTCAACATAAGGACACCTCCCCTCTTGCTCCAAGCTTAACTTACATCTCCAAAAATGTCAATCAAATCTGTTCGACATTTTTAGGTTTCTTGTGCGCTTTATTATATTTATTTTGTTTTATTTAGATTTGTTGCATTGCTGAGGGCATGAAGCAGCTGATAGCAAAACGGCAAACACGCCGAGCATATCAATGTTTTGCATGCCTATTCAAAGAAAAGTCCCTCCGTTACTCCCGCCGCCGGGCGATGAAATCCGCCACAGTCTCCACCGTCTGAGCCTGCTGCTCCTCCGCTGAGATGGCCGCGGGCGGGTCCCCCTTCTGGGGGCCGTAATTGCCGAACTGGGCGTGGTTGCCGCCCTGGATCTCAACCACGTTCTTGGTGTAGTCCAGCTTATCCTCCACGCTCTGGTTCAGGGAGCCGTAGACAGTGAGGGTGTCGGCGGGCGGGTAGTCGCCGTAGAGATAGGCCCCCAGCAGGATGAGGCCATCGATCTCTTCGGGGTGGTCCGCCGCGAATTGGGATGCCATGGCCCCGCCCAGGGAGTGGCCGGCGATGTACCAGTGCTGGATGTCCGGGAACTGCTCCATCACATCCTCCGCTGCGTCCGCGTCGAAGATGGCCAGGTGAAAGGGCATCTCCACCAAGATGCAGGTGAGGCCGGTCTGTCGCAATCGGTCCAGCAGGGGCAGATAAGCGGCCCCCTCCACCTTGGCCCCGGGGTAGAAGATGAGGCCGGTGTCCGTGGGATAGGACGGGGAGAGGATGGTCAGATCATCCTGCACCGTGACGCCGCTGTCCTGAGCCAGCACCTCCAGAGCGATCTCGTCCGCCCGGCAGTAGTCGGACACATACCAGAAAAAGCCCGCGGCCGCCAGAGCCACCCCTGCCAGCAGTGCACAAACGGCAATCTTCCACCGGCTATGCCGGGATCTTGTCTCTGTTTTCATTGGGCATCCTCCTTGCCTGACAGGCCACTCCGATATAAAATGAGTTTTATCCCATTATACACACCCCCGGCGGGGAGGGCAAGGCGACAAGGCGACCTTCCGGTCTTGACCGGCCGGGAAAGTATGGTAAGATAGAGGTATCTGAACGCTCACGGCTTGGAGGGGGATTTTTATGCGATACCGGGCGCTGGGGAACACCGGGCTGATGGTCAGCGAGATTGGTCTGGGGGCGGAGTGGCTGGAACGCCACAACGCGGAGGAGGTCAAGGCGGTCATCGACTGCTGCGAGGAGCAGGGAATCAACATCCTGGACTGTTGGATGGCGGAGCCCAAGGTGCGCTCCAACATCGGCGTGGCCATCGCCGGGAAGCGGGAGAGGTGGATCATCCAGGGGCACTTCGGCTCCATCTGGCAGAACGGCCAGTATGTCCGAACCCGGGACATGGACAAGGTGGTGCCCGCCTTTGAGGACCTGCTGGAACGGCTGGGCACCGACTATATCGACCTGGGCATGATCCACTTTGTGGACGAGGAGGCGGAGTTCCACCGCATCATGGAGGGGGAATTCCTGGCCTATGTGAAGGAACAGAAGGCAAAAGGCGTCATCCGCCACATCGG
>CALWXG010000088.1 GCA_944385435.1 uncultured Oscillospiraceae bacterium | reverse complement strand
GACGCTTACACCCCCGACATGACCTTCGTGTCCAACGCCTCCTGCACCACCAACTGCCTGGCCCCCATCGCCAAGGTCCTGAACGATAAGTTCGGTATCACCGACGGCCTGATGACCACCGTGCACTCCACCACCGCCACTCAGAAGACCGTGGACGGTCCTTCCATGAAGGATTGGCGCGGCGGCCGTGCCGCTTCCGGCAACATCATCCCCTCCTCCACCGGCGCTGCCAAGGCCGTGGGCAAGGTGATCCCCTCTCTGAATGGCAAGCTCACCGGTATGTCCATGCGTGTTCCCACCCTGGACGTGTCCGTGGTTGACCTGACTGTGAACCTGGCCAAGCCCGCCACCTATGACGAGATCTGCCAGGCCATGAAGGAAGCCAGCGAGGGCGAGCTGAAGGGCATCCTGGGCTACACCGACGAGGCTGTGGTGTCCAGCGACTTCCTGGGCGATCCCCGCACCTCCATCTTCGACGCCAAGGCCGGTATCGCGCTGACCGATACCTTCGTGAAGGTTGTTTCCTGGTACGACAACGAGATGGGCTACTCCAACAAGGTGCTGGACCTGATTGAGCACATGTACAGCGTGGACCACAAGTAATCTGTTTGGTTTCGCAAAAGGCTCCGCTTCGGCGGAGCCTTTTCATTTTCCGGCAAAAAGCGTCAAGTTTCTCTTTACGTCTGGAGAACCTTATGATATTATTATAAAAATGAGATTAGGAGGAGAATTCCAGATGGAGGAACTTGCGGAGCTGAAGCACCGGATGGAAGAAGAGCGCCCGGACACCTGGGAGGAGCTCCCCGACATCCCCCTGTATATGGACCAGGTGGTATCCTACCTGTCCCGACAGATGATCTCCTTTGAAGAGGGAGACGGTCTGACGCCGGCCATGATCAACAATTATATCAAAGACGGTTTGCTGGACCGGGCAAACGGGAAAAAATATGGCCAGGAGCACCTGGCCTACCTCACGGCCATCAGTGCGCTGAAGCAGGTGCTGTCGGTGCGGGAGATGCGGGCCCTGACGGCCATTGGCCGGGAGCGGCGGGACTCCAAACGGCAGTATGAATATTTCTGGAAATATCTTGACGAGGCGCTGACCGCCACCGCCCGGCGGCTGGACGAAAACACCACGGACCACGACCTGCCCAAGGTGGTGCTGGATCTGGCGCTGCGCAGCTATGCCGACGGCCTGGCCTGTCGGCGGGTGCTGGCCATCATGGCCCAGCGGGACGGCTACGCAGACCTGCTCTCAGGGGAAAAGAGCAGGAAAAAGGACAAGTGAGTTCAGGGAAACAAACCCTTTACCTATATTTTATGGGAGGCTGCGACTATGACTGATTATGTCATCATTACCGATTCGTCCTGTGACCTGCCGGCAGACCTGGTGGAGGAGCTGGAACTCCAGGTGACACCGCTGGCGTTTATCATGGGGGATAAGACCTACTGGAACTATCCGGATAACCGGGAAATGTCGCCGGAAGAGTTCTATTCCCGCCTGGCTGCCGGGGAAATGGCGACGACCAACGCCGTCAATGTGGGCCAGGCCACGGAGCGTCTGGAGGCAGTGCTGAAGACGGGCAAAGATGTGCTGGTGCTGGGGTTTTCCTCCGGTCTGTCAACCACCTTCAATTCCTTCCAAATTGCCGCGGATGATCTGTCGGATCATTACCGGGACCGGAAGATCTATGCGGTGGATACCCTCAGTGCCTCTCTGGGCCAGGGAATGCTGGTGGCCCAGGCGGCCCGGCTGCGGCAGCAGGGCAAGAGCATTGAAGAGGTGCGGGACTGGGTGGAGGCAAACCGCCTGCATCAGTGCCACTGGTTTACGGTGAACGACCTGTTTTTCCTGAAGCGGGGCGGCCGGGTATCCGCGGCTACGGCGCTGGTGGGTACCATGCTGCAGATCAAGCCGGTGATGCACATGGATGATGAGGGACATCTCATCAATATGTCCAAGGCCCGTGGACGGAAAGCCGCGCTGAACGCCCTGGTGGACAAAGTCCGGGAGCTGGGAACCGATCCGGCCGGCCAGACCATGTACATCAGCCACAGCGCCTGCCTGGAGGACGCGCAGTTTGTGGCGGATGAGGTCAAGAAACGGTACGCAGTCCAGAAGGTCATCATCAACAGCATCGGCCCGGTCATCGGAGCCCATACCGGCCCGGGCTGTGTGGCCCTGTTTTTCACCGGCAGCAAAAGATAACATGCAGAAGACAAGAAAAGGGAACGCCCCCGGGCGTTCCCTTTTCTTGTCTCTGTGAAGATCAGTCCACCAGTTTGTCCAGCTCCTTGATGTGTTCCGTCTGATCGGAGTTGAGGTGATTGGCCTGTTTGGCATAGAGATTGACGGCAGCCTGGGATTTCTTGATGGGCTGCATGGTGCCGGCACCGGCTACGCAGCCGCCGGGACAGGCCATGCCCTCCAGCAGATATCCGGGATATTTCCCCGCCACGGCGTCCTTCATCATCTTGCGGCATTCCCGCAGCCCTTCGGCGGCGGTCACCTTCACCTCAACGTCGGGGTGGCGGTTCTTGATCACATCCACCACCGCCTTGGCCACACCGCCGGAGACAGCAAAGTTGCGCCCGTCGGCGGAGGCGTCGTTGACGCCGTTGGGGTCCTCCTCGATGGCCTCCAGATCCAGGTGTTTGGCGTCGAAAATGCCGGCCATTTCCTCAAAGGTGAGTACGAAGTCCACCTCGCTGCGCACGCTCTTGCGCATGGCCTCCAGCTTCTTGGCGGCGCAGGGCCCGATGAAGACCACCTTGCCGTTAGGGTGCTGATGCTTGATCAGTCGGGCGGTCAGGGTCATGGGGGTCAGGGCCATGGAGATGCAGTTGGCGTGGTCCGGGAAGAGCTTCTTGGCCATGACGGACCAGGCGGGACAGCAGGAGGTTCCCATAAAGGGCAGCTCGGCAGGCACTTCCCGCATGAAGTCCTCCGCCTCCTGGGTGGCGCACAGATCGGCGCCGATGGCAACTTCAAACACGTCGGCGAAGCCCAGCAGCTTCATGGCCGCGCGGAGTTTGCCTGGAGTGACCTTGGGGCCGAACTGGCCCACAAAGGCGGGAGCCACTGCGGCGTAGACCCGTTCGCCGGACTGGATGGCCCGGATGACCTGGAAGATCTGGGACTTGTCGGAGATGGCGCCGAAGGGGCAGTTGACCAGACACATGCCGCAGGAGACACATTTGTCATAGTCGATGTCCGCTTTCCCGTTGGCATCGGTGCGGATGGCGTCCATACCGCAGGCGTCTGCACAGGGACGGGTCTGGATGATGATGGCGTTGTAACCGCAGGCATCGGCGCAGCGGCCGCATTTGATGCACTTGTTCTGATCAATGTGGGAACGGCCATTGTAGCGGTCCAGTTTGATGGCGTCCTTGGGGCAGACCTCCTCGCAGGGGTGGGCCAGGCAGCCCTGGCAGCCCTCGGTGACCAGAACCCGCTTTTCCGCGCAGCCGTTGCAGGCGAATTTGATGATATTGATCAGCGGCGGGGTGTAGTAAGTCTCCGCCTGGTCGGCGGCCTGGATGTTGTCCGACAAAGGGGCGTGTTCGGCCGCGCTGCGGGCAGGCAGCCCCATGGCCAGGCGAAGCCGCTCGCCCACGATGGCCCGCTCCAGAAACACATCGTTGCGGAAATTACCCACCTCGCCGGGGATGATCTTATAAGGAAGTTCTTCAATGCGCTTGTCCACTGGCCACTCGGTGTGGTAGGCCATCCGGGCCACCTCCCGGAAAATGCGGTGGCGGATTTCCTGAATTCTGGTTTCAATGCCTCTCATGATAACCCATCCTTCCAGCATGGAATCTGCAGGCCGCAGGGGAACCCGCGCGGTTGCAGGACACATTTTTCGTATCCACTATATAAGAGCACTCCTGGTTTGTCAATAATAAAACGAAGAAAACAAGGAAAAGTTTCTGGTGAAAAACATGTGATTTTCATGCAATATTCGATATTTTTGCGAAAAAATGATGGTACTTTGTGCAACTGAAGTATGGACTGTTCGGCAAAAGGAATCAGGCCGGGCATAGAGGAAACTGCGGGAATTGTTAAGATTGACAAAAAATAAACAAATTCCTGCGAGGGCGGCAGAAACCCTGCCGTCAGGTGTCGCCGGGGAAGAAAATGCCGGCGTTTTTCCGAACCGCTTCCACCAGCTCCACTACCTGGCAGGTGAGGGTGAGCCTGGAGGAGAGAGCCCCGGCATCCCCCTGCCGCAGGAGGGCGGTGACGGCCTGGACCTCATAGAACCAGCGGTCGGGCACGGGCTGAAGATTGACGGTCTGTTCGCTGTCTTCGGTGACGATGCGGATCTCTGCCAGCCCGTTGCTCCCATCCTTCACATGGAGGAAGCCCCTCTCCCCTTCAATCTGGTAGAAATTATAGCCCCAGGTGTCCTTCGCCCCGGCGCACTCGGCGAGAAAGCTGCCGTAGTCCAGGTGCAGGACGCCGGAGGTGTCCACGCCGCAGGGGTGAAGGTTGGGGTGATAGACGGCGTGTTTCGGAGTTCCGAACAAGGCCACAGTGAGATAGGCATTGTAATAGTTGATGTCCATCAGGCAGCCGCCGCCCATGGCGGGATCAAAGATATTGGACCGCTCGCCCTTTTGCAGCCTTCCATAGCGGGAGGAGAGTTTGCTGTAGTTTGCCAGAATCAGTTTGACCGGTCCGATCTGCCCCAGCGCGCCCTTCAGAACCTGATAGTTGGGGAGATAGGTGGTGGGGACTGCCTCAATCAGGAAACAGCCTTTGTCTCTGGCCAGCGCCGCCAGTTCCCGGGCCTGGGAGGCCTGGGGGCAGAATGGCTTTTCACAAAGCACATGCTTTCCGGCCAGCAGCGCCTGTTTTGTCTGGGCGTAGTGAAGCAGGTTGGGGGTGGCGATGTAGACGAGATCCAGGTCCGGGTTGTCCAAAAACCGCTCCAGGTCGGTGTAGACCGCAGCGGGGCCGTATTGCGCGGCCAGGGCACGGCCGGTGTCCTCCCGGCGGGAATAGACTGCCGCCAGACGGATCCCCGGAGTCTTTTGAACCTGGTCCAGAATGTGATGGACGATGGTGCCGGAACCGATGGTGCCCAGGCGCAGTTCTTCTCTCTCCATACATAAATCGCGGCGGACGGTTCCCGAAGCCGGGGAACGGATGCCGCTTCCTCCTGTCTCTAAAAATAGCGGGGCCCGGAACCCTACCAGTCATAGCGCAGTTCGTCCCGGGAGACATGGTAGCTGGTGGTGAATTCCCGCAGGTCAGCCTCGGTGCGGATCAGCATGATTTCCTCGAACTTTCCTGTTTTCGGATTCAGAAAACCGGCGACCCGTTCCCCGGTGCAGATGCTGGAGCGGATCACGGGGGTTTTTCCGGTTTTGTCGTAGAGCGGGGCGGACGGCTTCTTTCCCAGTTTGAACAAAGACGACACCTCCTGTCTGTGGAGCCGGCGGAGGACGGGGATGGCCGGGTTCTAGGTTCAGTATAGCATATTGCGCCGGGGGTGTCGAGCGGGGATCTCACGGCGCCGGAACCGGGAAAGGCGAGATTTGACCTTCCCTTTACGGAAGACTGATTCTGGATTTTACACAGTTGCTGTATGCTCAAACTTCAGGAACTCTTTGGTCGGAGGACAACTATGCCATCAACATACGCACACTACCGCATGGGACAGGAAGTACGGGAGGCTCTACACGGTCGGGAACGGGAGATTGTGGAGGACTGGCCGGAGCTGTATCTGATCGGCCTGCACGGCCCGGACATTTTATTTTACTACAGGGCGCTGTTTCCCAACCGGGTGAGCGCTGTGGGCTTCGGGCTCCACGAGAAACCGGGCCGGACGTTTTTTGAAACTGCCCGGCGGGCGGTGCTGGAGCGGGAGAACCGGGAGCCTGCGCTGGCCTATGCCTATGGGGTGCTGAACCATTTCGCGCTGGACGTGAGCTGCCATGCCTATGTGGACGAGAAGATTGCGGCCAGTGGGATCACCCATACGGAGATCGAGGTGGAATTTGACCGCAGTCTGATGCTGGAGGACGGGCTGAACCCGGTGACACAGGTGCTGACCGACCACATTCGCCCGACGGGGGAAAACGCGGCGGTGATCGCGCCCTTTTACCCCGGGGTGACGGCGGCAGAGGTGAGAAAGTCCCTGAGGAGTATGATTTTTTACAACCGGCTGCTGCTGGCACGGACCAGAGGAAAGCGGGAGCTGGTCTATGGAGTGCTGAAGCTGACGGGAAACTTCAAGGAGATGCACGGCCTGATCGTCAATCCGGAGGGGAATCCGGCCTGTGAGGACAGCAACGCCCGGCTGCGGGAACTGTACGGCCTGGCCAGAGTGCGGGCGGTGGAGTTTATTGACTGCTTTGACGCCTGGCTGGAGAAAGGTCAGCCACTGCCGGCGATTTTTGATTACACCTTTGGCGGGAAACTGCCGGAAAGTGGGAAGGAAGTATGAATCGTATTTTTTCCGCATTGAAAAAGGGAAAGATCTTCCGGGGACTGAGCGACCAGGAATTTGCATGGGTACTCTATGACGTGGGAAATTCCGCGTTTACCATGTTGTCCTGTTCCCTGATCCCCATCTGGTTCAAAGCGCTGGCGGTGGGCAACGGACCGGGTCAGCTCAGCTCCGGCGACGCCACGGCGGTCTGGGCCCTGGGCGTGGCCATTGTCACGGTGGTAGTGGCCCTGATGGGACCGGTGTGCGGCGCGTTGGCGGACCGTCAGGACAGAAAGAAAATCTTTTTTCGCACCAGCGTGTTCATTGGTGTGGGCGGGTGTATTTTGAACGGCTTTGCCTCCCAGTGGCTGCTGTTTCTGATCATTTTCATCCTGGTCAAGGTGGCATACTCCTGTTCGCTGACTTTCTACGACTCCATGCTGAATGACATCACCTCGGAGGAACGCATGGATGAGGTGTCTTCCTATGGCTACGCCTGGGGCTATATCGGCTCCTGCATTCCCTTCATCGCGGCACTGGTCTTCTATGTGCTGGGCCCGGATATGCTGGGGATTCTGCCGGACCTGGTCTCCCGGGTGGTGGGCTTTGCCATTACGGCGGTGTGGTGGCTGCTGGTCACCCTGCCGCTGCTGAAGCACTACCGGCAGAGGAACTATACCCAGCACCAGGAACACGCCGTGCGCTCCGCATTTCAGAAGATTGGCCGGACCCTGAAGCGGATCGCCTTTCAGGACAAACAGGTGTTCTTTTTCCTCGTTGCGTTCTTCCTGTATATTGACGGTGTGGGCACCATCATTGACAACTGCATCAACATCGGCACCGATCTGGGCCTGAGCACCGTGGGACAAGTGGTGGTGCTGCTGGCTACACAGGTGGTTGCCTGGCTGTTCTCCCTGGTGTTTGCCCGGCTGTCCAGAAGGTACAGCACCACAAAGCTGCTGTATGTGTGTATCATCGGCTATCTGTGCGTTTGCCTCTATGCCTTTACGCTGCAAACCATGGTGCAGTTCGGCATCATGGCCTTTGGGGTGGGCATGTTCCAGGGTTCCATCCAATCCCTGTCCAGAAGCTACTTCTCCAAGATCATCCCGGCGGAAAACTCCGGGGAGTATTTCGGAATTTACGACATTTTTTCCAAAGGCGCGTCTTTCTTGGGCTCCGCGGTGATCGCTGCGGTGAAATTCGCCGGCGGGACCATCAACATTGCCGTGGGCCTGATGGCGATTTTTTTCCTGGCCGGGTTCATTTTTCTCAGAATCGCGGACCGAAAAGGACAGGCGAAATCCGCCCGATAATGCATGAACACAGAAACTGTACAAGCCGCAGGCGGGAGCCTGCGGCTTGGGTTTTTATGGGGGCTGTTGTATCATGCGTGTGCAGAGCATCCAATCCGGGTCAGCCGAAGGCCATGGGTCAGCCCGCATCCGCCAACGCAGTTTCCAACGCCGCTTTCTGCTGCTCCAGTCCGTCCGTGCGGGTTTTGGCGGCCGAACTGAAGATCCCGGCCTCCAACGCACGCACCAGATTGGCGATGGCTGTCTCCACCTGTTTCACTTTTATTAGCACGATCGATAATATGATTTGAGCGTCAAAAGGGTATTTTCGTCCCACTGTAGCACAATATTTTGGGCTTGCGCACAGTGGGCTGCACAGTATACTGTGCTCCCGATCCGAAAGAAGACCTTTTGACGCCGTAATCATAAAGCATTTGATGAAAGCAAAACAGACGAGAAACGATAGAGCCAAGGCCTTATGGCCCTGGCTCTATCGCTTCGTTTGCCGCAAATACATTTTCCACCACAAAGAGGGTTCGTATCTGCGCGTTATGGAACATCGCAACACTATAGATGCCACGGCCTTCGCCCATTCGCAAGCGTCCAGTATTATGTTATTTTTTACTCCATGGGAGACAGCTCTCCGCTATGAGTCTCCAGAGCTTCGATGCGGTGATCCTGCGTCAGGATCTCCATCTGGCTGATGGCGATGGCGTTGAGCTTTGCCAGCCGCTCGGCTTGTGACATCCCTTCGTTGATAAACACCGCATTCAGGTTTTCCAGATTGGACAGGCAGACCAGTTAAGAGACATTGGCATAGTCGCGGATATTTCCTTTCAGGTCCGGATGGCTGTCCCGCCACTGCTTTGCGGTCATGCCGAACAGAGCCATGTTCAACACATCGGCTTCACTGGCATACACCATGGAAACCTGCTTTGCGGAAAGCTCCGGCGGGATCAGATTCTCCTTGATGGCGTCCGTGTGGATACGGTAATTGATCTTGGCCAGGTTTCGCTTGATCCCAGCCAAGCTGTTTCATTTCCTCGGCCTTGAGCCGTTCAAACTCTTTGATCAGATAGATTTTGAACTCAGGGCTGATCCACATGCCGAACTCAAAGGCAATATCTTTGTAGGCATATGTACCGCCATATCTTCCGGCCTTCGCCCGCAGTCCAATTGCATGGGTCTTTTCAACCGACTCTTTGACGCTGAGCTTGTAGCTGTTCAAACCAGCCTGGCTTCTAATTACGGCGAATTCGCCATAATTAAAATCCGGATTGTGGATCTGTTCCCATATCCCAAGGAATTCAACCGTGTTTCGGTTCCGCAGCCAGTCAGAGATGAAAAAATCTGAGGCTTCGGGCATGATAGTGGAAACGCATCCCGGTTGCCAGGCACACATGCAGCGCTTATAGATTCCGAGCCGGAGGCATACGGCACCAGCCACCGCCGCAGGCGGGGACTCTTGACCGCGCGGAGAAAAGTGCTACACTGGGCTGCTCGACGGCCTGGCACTCTCTTCTGCGCGCTCATGAGTTCCTCGCCGTCGGCATATTCCTGCCAGCGCTTTTCGAGGTGCTGTCAAGAGTGGCGGCCATCGATTGCTCCGCGCCAGTTCTCTAGGCCTACCCAACAATTGGTTGCCTCAAATTTGTGGGTTCTACTTCCCAGCCGAAAATTGAAACGGCCGCAATCGGCATAAATGCTGGGGTTGCGGCTGCTTTCCTTCTGCTATCACACACGAAGAACCGATAAACGGGAGTGTTTTGAGCCAGGTGAGAAGCTTTTTCTTGTTTTTAAACGAAATTGCTAAATTCGCTTCAACGGAACGCCCGGTTCGGATGAACGGTGTGGGCAGTTCGGTTGAAGCGGTGTGAAATTTA
>CALWXG010000087.1 GCA_944385435.1 uncultured Oscillospiraceae bacterium | reverse complement strand
ATAAATGCAGTTATTTTTCATCAGACCACCCCTTTTCCAATGTATCGAGCAGGGAATCGTCCGGCAAAGAGGAAAACATATCGTTTTCTACCGCACAACGGATAGAATCGGTATTCCGTTTCAGAATATCTGAGGCATACATAACAGAAACATGGCATTTGTCATCAACAACTGTTTTTCGCAAGAAAGCGTAGGAATGCTTCGGCAGATTCAGATCCAGCATATCGGTGTTGTGTGTGGTAAAAATAAGCTGTTCGTTTTCCTTTAGATTATCCAGCATGATTCCGAAAATCCTTTTTTCAATATCGGTCTGTATATAAGAGAAGTGTTCGTCACAGTAATAAAAGCATTTTGGATCGGAAAGCATGGCGGCCAGGAAAATGGCAATATCTACTCCCTCGGCCGTGCCGCTGGAAAGAATCTCCCGGTTGAGCAGCTTGCCGTCCTGAATAATGATCTCGGCGCCTTTCCTCCGGATAATAAAGGAATCGCGCAAATCTTTCGACACAGATACGTCTGTCAGGGTCGGATCGAGGGTGCCGATCACCGCCTTCAAGGTCCGAAGCAGAACGTCCTTCCGAATACCTGAGATTTTAAGCGTTGATTCAATTTCCGGATAGGCAAAACGATAGCTTAATTCCCCGAAACGCTTTTTGAGCTTCTTGGGATCTGCGTCAATACTTTCACCGCCTTCATCTAACCGTTTCGCACACTTCTCGTAAGTATCCTTTTCACCGATTTCTGTATAGGCATGCGTCAAAGTAATGGATTCGGTTTTCCCATCAATGGCTGCGGAAAGACGATGCAGGACATGGCCAGCATTGATAAAATCAATGCAGAAAGATCCTATTGTATCTGGAGCAGTCATTTCAAAGAGCAGCGCTGTATTACCGGAGCCGATAAATTTGAAAATGCGAAGCAGCGCCTTACCTAAACTGGTTTTTCCCGTCGCATTAGCACCCATAAGAATGACCGCTTTTTTATAGCGGAAATTTGGCCTTCCGGCAAGATGTTCATTTTCAATAATAGAGTTTACGATTTTCTTTGGATAAGAAAAGTTTATGTGGAAGTCTCCAAATCCAAAGATATTGTTTAAAGTCAAATCCATGACGATCATAGGCACACCTCCAAAAATACTTCGTGATTTACGAACTAATTATATCACGTTTCTATTTGCTTTTCAATAGGTTCCCGCAAATCGGTGCTGGACTTTTTTTCAAGAAGAGCGGCCTCCTCCGTTACAACAACATTGTGGCGGAGTTTTTCTGATTCCATGGATACCGCTTGCCGTAGCATAAGGGACAGAGCTCGGCATTTTGTGAAGTCCGGCAGCGTATCTTCCGGGGAATTGGGCCGGCGGCTCCGGTCAAAGCCGGGGGGCTACAGGGAGAATCGCAAATACCCATTTGTTCACAAAAGATTTATAGAAAGCGCATTCCATCCAATGATTTCATGTACTATAATAAAAATAGCATGCTGAAGTACCGAGAAAAGGGGGGTTCCCATGGTCCGTATTCTTGTAGTAGAGGACGACGAGAAACTGAACCAGATTATCTGCGCCTATCTGACCCAGAACGACTACCAGGCGAAAGGCTGCCTGAATCCAATTGAGGCTTATGATCTTCTGTTTGCGGAGAACTATGACCTGATCATCTCCGACATCATGATGCCCAAGGTGGATGGATTCGATTTTGCCAAACAGATCCGGGAAAAAGATCCCGCCATTCCGATCCTGTTTGTCACCGCCCTGGACGATCTGTCTGCCAAACGAAAGGGATTTTCTGCCGGTGTGGACGACTATATGGTAAAGCCCATTGATATGGATGAACTGGTACTTCGGGTGGGCGCCCTGCTCCGGCGGGCCCGGATTAAAAATGAGAATCGGTTGGAGATTGGCGGTCTGGTGTTGGTCCGGGATGAGATGAGTGCCTATGTGAATGGGGAGGAAATCCCTATCCTGCCTCGGGAATTCAATATTCTGTACAAACTGCTCTCCCATCCCAAGAAGATTTTTACCCGCAGCGAGCTCATCGATGAGTACTGGGGGATGACCAATGACACGGGCCTGCGGACAGTGGATGTGTACATCACCAGGCTTCGGAAGGAATTTGCCAATTGCAAAGACTTTGAAATTGTGACCGTCCACGGATTCGGGTATAAGGCGGTGCTGAAATGAAAATGTGGAAAAGGTTGCTGCGCCCCTTCCGGGAGACGGACCCCCGGGTGACCGCCCCCATGATCTCCTGGTGGATCATCTTCGCGGTGCTGGGGGTTGTGGTCCTGCTGGTGGCGATCCAGACGGTGCTGATCTCCTATGCCCTGGCCAACCGGATCGGCACCATGGTGGCGGTGCTCACCGCCTATCTGACCTTTGTCTGCATGGTGATTGCCGGGGTCATCTGGCTGGTGTGGCGGCACACCACCGGCAAGCCCCTGCGGCGGATTGCCAGGGCTGCCCGGAGGGTGGCCACGGGAGATTTCAACGTCCAGGTCCCCGCAAGAAAAAGCAAAAAGATGAACGAAATAGATGTTCTCATCCAGGATTTCAACAAGATGGTCCGGGAACTGGAGGGCAACGAGATACTGAAAAGTGACTTCATCGCCAACGTTTCCCACGAGATCAAGACGCCCCTGTCCATCATCCAGAGCTACACCAAGGCTCTGCGGGACGGACGTGTCCCGGCAGACCAGCGGGAGGCGTACATGGACACGGTGGTGGAGGCCGCTGGACGGCTGAACGATATGATTACCAACATTCTGAAGCTCAGCAAACTGGAAAACCAGCAGATCTTTCCCGCTCCCGAGACCTATCAACTGGGAGAACAACTGCGCCGCTGTGCTTTGAATTTTATGGAGCGCTGGCAGGCCAAGGACATTGACTTCACCATTGATGTGGTGGATGTGGCGGTGTGTTGCGACGCATCGCTGATGGAACTGGTTTGGAATAACCTGTTGTCCAACGCCATTAAATTCACGGAGCAGGGAGGACGTATTTTCCTGACGTCCCAGCTGGAGGGGAGCACTGTGGCGATTACGGTTCGGGATACCGGCTGCGGGATGGATGAGGAGACGTGCCGCAGGGCCTTCGAAAAATTCTACCAGGGGGACACCTCCCACGCTTCGGAGGGCAACGGGCTGGGGCTTGCACTGGTCAAGAAGATTGTGGACATTGCCGGCGGACGTATTCGGGTGGAGAGCCGCCCGGGAGAGGGCTCAGCCTTCACCGTGAACTTAAATATCTGACTGAAAGGGCATTGGGCTCCCGCAGAAGTGCGGGGGCTCTTTTTTTATTTCATATCTCATTAACAATAATCGGGACGTTGCATAACACTGCCATGTGATAGTGTACAGGCACACACAGAAGGAAGGCGATTCCATCTTGAAATCCATATCAGTATTGTTTACGAGAGGCCGTGGTTTTTTGGCTCAATCACAAAAACTGTAGGATGAGAAGATTCTGACACAGGTTCAACGCTGACATCGAAGATATCAGGAAGAACTGCTTATCGTCAGGATATCCGTCCCTCTGCCCCAGCAGGGATTTGGCCTTATTGCTGGCGCTCTTCACGGAGCAATTATAGATTCTGAACCGGAGGCATCCTGCACCAGCCACCGCCGCAGGCGGGGACTCTTGACCGCACGGAGAAAAGTGCTATACTGCCCGACTCGGCGGTGGGGACGGTCTCCCGGAGCACTTATGAGTTCTTCACCGTCGGCATCTTCTCTTCAGCGCTTTTCGACGCGCTGTCAAGAGTGGCGACCAGTTACCATATCTGGGTGGGCTGCGCGTTAATCCCACAGAAAAAATGATTGACCCGGTTTTTTTGCCAGGTTTCTGCAAATTCTGTTCGGGCAGAAATACAGTCATGTATCCCTCTCCCTAGACCAGGATCATCAGGAGTTTTACAGTTTCAATTTCCGTGGATTTGTGCGGGAGAGCATAGAAAAATTCCGACGGCACAGGGTCCGGGAGAGCCTGCTGTATGAGCTTCAGGTATCGGATGCAGTTTACAACGACATCAAAGATAAACTGCAAACGATAAAACAGCGCTGGAGAGAGATGAAGTATGCGTTCCTGGGGCTTTTCCTGCGGTTCTTCGGGCTGCCATTTCATTGGAAGAGACATTACTTCTGTTCCGAGTTCGTTTCAGAGCTGTTGGCCAAGTCACAGGCCATCGCTCTGGAGAAACGGGCTGCGGCCTACCTGCCGGAACAACTCAGGCAGGAATTGCGGTACCGACCGGGGGTTAGTTGCCTGGTCAATGTGGTGTGAGGTGCAGAAATATGTATCGATTGAGCCGTATTGTGGTGAAAAAATTTTGGAATCTTCCAGGATTGCTGATCAGACTGAATCAGTATGCAAATCACCTGGAGAAATATCCGGCGGGGGAGCGTATGGCCTTCATCAGAAGAATCAGCGAACTGGTTCAGAAAGGCGGTGGGATCTCGCTGAACATAGAGGGACGCGAGCACTTCCCGAAGGAAGGGGGCTTTCTCGTCTGCCCCAATCACCAAGGCATCTTTGACGCCTTTGCCATCGCTTCAGCGGTGAATTTCCCCTTGGCCCCGGTAATCAAGCGGGAGCTGCTGTCCTATCCTGTGGTGAAACAGCTTGCCCTGTGCGCTGACGCCATCCCGATGGACCGAGGGGACATCCGTCAGTCCATTCAGGTAATCCGTGAGGTGCAACGGCGCCTGGAGGCTGCGCGTGCCTGCCTCATTTTCCCTGAGGGCACCCGAAGCCGCGGAAATGAGCTTGGTGTGTTCAAGTCCGGCTGCTTCAAACCGGCGGTGAGAGCCCGTTGTCCGATCGTCCCTGTGGCCCTGGTGGATTCCTTCCTGCCCTTTGAGGGGCATGCAAAAGGACCCGTTATGGGTTATCTTCATGTCTTGAAGCCCCTGCTGTGGGAGGACTACCAGAATATGACCACCGCGCAAATCGCGGAGACCGTGAAAGAGCAGATCCGACGGGAAATGGTGTCCATCCTCTCCCGTTATGAGACACAGACGGAATGGCAACAGGCCAGGTGAGCGGCGGATGACAGCCCTTCTATTTCTGCAGAACATCGTCGTAGCCCTGGCACTGGGATTTGTGATCGGCCTGGAACGGCAGATCACCGGCCACTCCATCGGAATTCGGACCGGGATACTGGTCTGCATCGGTGCCAGCCTGTTCACCTCCTTTGCCAGCTGCGTGCCTGGCGGTGATATCACCCGAATGGCAGGCCAGGTGGTAACCGGAGTAGGTTTTCTGGGGAGCGGCATCATTTTCAAGGATGGATTCAATATCCGGGGAATCAATACGGCGGCTACCACCTGGTGTACAGCTGGGGTAGGCGTTCTGGTGGGCGGCGGACTGCATGACTATGCCGCCATCGTGGCCGGAGCTCTGGTCGTAGTAAATCTGGCTCTGCGTTTTTGTTCCCGCTGGGCGGTGCATTGGCAGGTTCTGGACGACAATGGAGGATTTTACCGATTGGCGTTATCCTGCGCTCAGGAAATGGAAAACGTGGTGCGGGAGAAAATCACGCAATTGCTCTCAGAAAAGAAAAATGATCTGATCTCCCTGGATTGCAAACGGATGCAGGGACAAACCGTGTGGTTCGAGGCGAAATTTGTATATAGAGGAAAGAACTATCTCAAAAACAATGAACACATTGTCGGCGCGCTTTTGGAGCTGGAGACGGTCCAAAGCGTACAATGGAAAGTGGATGAATGACGAAAGTTTCACATCTCATTAACAAAATTGAGGAAGTTGATAAACACTGATGCGGTATCTTCTTCTCAGAGACAGAACCAAACAAGGAGGCGTTTTCATGAAACGGCTGTATATCATCACCGGGGCCAAGGGGCACCTGGCCAGCACGATCATTCAATACCTGAGGAAACAGGATTGTTACATCCGGGGGCTGATCCTCCCCACCGAGAGCGGGCAGGATGACCGGCAGATCACCTATTATCAGGGGGATGTCACAAAGCCGGAGACCCTGGGCGGGATCTTCTCCGATCTGGAGTGCAATGAGGTCTATGTGATCCATGCCGCCGGGCTCATCAGCATCGGCAGCGAGCTCACTCCCCGCCTTCACCAAGTGAATGTGGAGGGGACCAAAAACATCATCGACCAGTGCCTGCGCTATCATGTGAGGCGCCTGGTTTACGTCAGCTCGGTCCATGCCATTCCGGAGACAGGAGACGTGGCCACCATTACCGAGGCCGCCCGCTTTTCCAAAGACTCGGTGACCGGCGCCTACGCGGCCACCAAGGCGGAGGCCACCCAGGCAGTGCTGGATGCGGCGGCCCAGGGACTGGATGCGGTGGTGGTCCATCCCTCTGGTATCCTTGGTCCCTACGACAGGGGGAATAACCACATGGTTCAACTCATCAAAATGTGCATCTCCGGCAAACTGCCTGCCGGTGTCACCGGCGGCTACGATTTCGTGGACGTGCGGGATGTGGCCAAGGGATGCCTGCAGGCGGCGGAGCGGGGAAAGTCAGGAAACTGTTACATTCTCTCCAACCGCTACTTCACCGTCCGGGAACTGCTGGACTATGTTCACCGGGTTGCAGGTGGGGCCAGAAAGCTTTGCCTGCCTATGGGGCTGGCCCGGGCGTTTGCCCCTATGTTCACCTGGTTGGCCAGGGTCAGCCACACCCGGCCTCTCTACACCCGGTATGCCCTGGACACCATCGCCAGCGACAGCCACTTTTCCCATGACAAAGCTACCGCAGAGCTGGGGTACCACCCCAGGGATATGCAGCTCACCGTCCGTGACACCATCTCCTGGCTGAGAGGCCAGCCGGTGCCTTTGGAAGCGGCATAAGGAGGTTGATTGGAACTATGAAATGGAGTATTGTGACGGATTCCAGCTGTGATCTGTATCCATCTCTCAGCGCAGACGGACAGATCCAGGTGACCAGTGTCCCCTTTGTCATCCGCGTAGGGAAGCAGGAGTTTGTGGATGATGAGAGGCTGGATCTTCCGGCCATGCTGGATGCCATGGAGCAGGAACCTTCTGCCAGCCAAACCGCATGTCCCTCCCCCCAGGCCTGGCTGGCCCGTTTTCAGCAGGCAGACCGGGTGATTGCGCTCACCATCTCCTCCCAGCTGTCCGGCAGCATGAACAGTGCGCTGGCGGCCAGGGAGATCGCCCGGTCTCTGGATCCGAAGAAGCAGATCGCAGTTCTGGATTCCCGCTCCACAGGCCCGGAGCTGGCCCTGTGCGTGGAGGAATTGAAGGAACAGATCCAAAAGGGACTGAGCTTCGACGCCGTGGTGTCCCATGCGATGCAGTTTTTCCAGCGGACCCGGATCGCATTTGCCCTGTCCTCCTTCAACAATCTGGTGAAGAATGGGCGGATCAGCCGGCTCAAAGGGTTTGTGGCGCGGAAGCTGGGCATGTGGGGCATTGGGATCGGTAGCGAACAGGGAACCATACAGGTGACGGGAAAGACGAGGGGCGCAGCGGGCGCCGTGGACAAACTGCTGGCTCAGATGCGGGAGAGCGGCTTCTGCGGAGGAAGGGTCATGATCAGCCACTGTCAGAATGCCGCCTTGGCAGCCATGCTGAAGCGAAAGATTCAGGAGCAGTGGAAGAACTGCGAGGTGGGGGTGCTTCCCACCAGAGGACTTTGCAGCTATTACGCCGAGCGAGGCGGGCTGATCGTCAGTTACTGACCGGAGAACACCCCGCACCTTGTTCGGAGCGGAACCGATCTCCGGGGTGCGGAAAAAGCATAAACAGGATACAAGACTGCAGCAAAATAGGAGAAATGGAGTATGAGCCACATTATTATTACGGTGGAATCGGGTTCGGATATGCCCAAGGATCTGGCGCTGCGCTACGGGATCCATGTGGTGCCGATGCATATCAGCTTTGGAGCGCAGACAAAGGATGACAGGACCTTCCCGGTCTCCGAGATCTGCGACTACTATGACAGAACCGGGAAAATTCCCAAGACCAGCGGGTGCACACCAGAGGATTTCCGTGTTCTTTTTGACCGCCTTCAGACAGAGAATCCGGGGGCATCCATCCTTCACATCGCCTACTCCGCAGTTACCACCTGCTCGTTTCAGAGCGCGATGATGGCCGCAGAGGGGCGCAGTGATATCATCTGTGTGGACACCCGTCAGGTGGCGGTGGGGCAGACCGCCGTAGCGGTCCGGGTGGCACAGGAATTGGAATGGCATCCGGAGTGGTCGCTGCAGGAGGCGGCACAGTACGCGAGGAAGACGGCAGACCGGGTGGAGATGTGCTTTGTGCCTCGGAATCTCTCTTTCTTGCGGGCAGGCGGCCGTGTGACCAACGCGGCGGCGATGGTGGGGTCGATTCTGAATATACATCCCCTCATTGAACTGAGGAACGGCTATCTGGTGGCGGGGAAAAAACTGAGGGGAAACTTTCAGAAGCTTATCCCGAAGGTCATTCAGGAATTTGTTGAGACCAATCATGTGCAGCGGAGCGTACTCTGGCTGGAGTCCGTCATTGGCCTTTCCAAAGAGGAACAGCAAATTGCGGAGGACACCGCCCATCGGCTGGGATTCCAGTCGGTCCGCTGGGTGTCCGCCGGCGGGGTGATCACCACCCACGGAGGACCAGGGGCGTTTGCGGTGGCGGGATATGTGTCCAGAGAATGACCGCAGCAACGGGATGACAGCGAGGAGTTGCAGCCACGATATGAAGTTGGAATTGGACTGTGCGTCCGCACTGTTTGTGCTGGGGCGGGAGGAACAGCGAAAGTATCAGATTCAGTACGCCATCCGGTTGGATGAGCCTGTGGACGGGGCAGTGCTCCAGGACGCGCTGGCCAGCGCGGTCAGGCAGTATCCGACCATGTTTCTCCGCTTTGTGCGGGGGATCAGCCGTCTGTACGGAGAGACAGCGGGATATGCACCCAAAGTGGTCCGGCTGGATCCCGGTGCCTGGCGGCAGTCACGGATCGGCAACTGTATGTATGAAGCGCAGGTGGGATATTTCGGGAACACCATTGTACTGACCTATTCCCACTTCATTATGGATGGCCGGGGCGGACTGGAATTCCTGAAGTATCTCACAGCGGAATACCTGGCCAGAACCCATCCCGGTGAGGATGCCGGAAGCGAACTTCCCGTACCCAGCCTTCAGGAGCAGACGCAGAACGGTTACCGCGCCTGCGGCAAGGGGCTTTGCGGGGCTGGGAAATGGGGGACTGCATACCAGATCAAGGGCAGTCCCTTGGGAAGTGCGGCTGCACCCAAGGTCAGTACGTATCGGCTGTCCGCGCTGCAGGTCAGAAGGCTGGCACGGGAGTGCCAGGCGAGCGTAACCGAATGGATGTCTGCGCTGTTGTGTACTGCCATCTGGGGAGTGCAGAAAGAGAGCGGTTCCAAAGCCTGGCCCGGCCGGATCCGGCTGACCGTCCCGGTGGACCTCCGACCCCGGTTTTCCTGCCGCACCATGCGCAACTTTTCCCTGAATGTCTATCCGTTGGTGAATCCAGCCGGGGAGGACATGTCCCTTTCTGCCTTGTGCGGGCGGTTCCACCGCTACATGGAGGGAGCAACCCAGACAGAACGGCTGGCGGGCCGTTGCGCGGTTTCAGAACGGATCGGGAACGGGGCCTTGATTCGGATGCTGCCTTTTGCCTGGAAGCAGAAGCTGGTTCAGGCGGCACTGAGGTTTTCCGGAAGCACCATGACCTTTTCCAATCTGGG
>CALWXG010000086.1 GCA_944385435.1 uncultured Oscillospiraceae bacterium | reverse complement strand
CCTGGCCCCTGTACGCAACCGGATGAAGTGGTGCTCCTTCGAAAAATGTGCTTATAAATCGTACCCGGGAACTAGAGTTAACGAAAAATCAGTATCGTTCACGTATATCCATGAAATTGGAAAACAGGTTTGAACAGTGGGATTTTCTACATTTATAGAATATTGATTCTGCGGGAAGCCGAACGAGAAGACTTCAGATATGAACATCAAGCTGACAATCCCAAACGGTCCAAAGTTTTACGGATTGAGCACGCGCTGATGCCGAAACGTTATTCCAACGCGACAGGGATTTCCCGCATCTCTCGCAGCAAATGTGAAGCGAATGATTTCAAGGGTATCAGACTGTTCAGCATCGCAGTGCCAGCAAAATTTTAAGGAGTGTCCGGCGATGGTGGGATTGACTGAAGCGCCCCCCAATACAGAGCTGGAAGCCCTGTATTGGGGGGGGGACAGTACACTTATAGAACTGAAAGAAGCAATTCAACCACCAACTTTCATCCCCAAAATTTAAAGATCCGGGCATCCGAATCCATAGATTACCGCGCTCCCCACCAGATAATTGTTTTGTCTGCAGGCATCGCCGGAATTGCCCTCCACTGTATAAACCCGTCCATTCTCCACTCTTTCCACAATACCGACATGATCTGTGAGGCCGTCTCCCTCCCAGTCGAAGAAAATGATGTCTCCCGGGCGCGGCTCATATCCGCCGTCCTGCCAAAGTCCCCGGTTCTTAAACCAATTCGAGCCTTGAATACACCCGGCAAATCTGGGAATCACCCCTGCGTCTATGTATCCACACTCATTGGCGCACCAGCTCACGAAGCAGGCACACCAATCCACCCGGCTGCTGAACCCGTACCAGCTCCAGTAGGGCTCACCGCCTACATTTCCCACCTGAGAAAGCGCAACCGCCACCAGGTCTCCATCCCCCTCTGTAATACCGTACAGAACCTGTGTCCACAGGCTGCGGTTTTTCTCATCCAGTAGGTCAGACAGCAGTTCCCTCTGATCGGCATCGAATCCATAGAAGTCTGCCATCTCCTCAGCGCTTCTGTGTGTCACCGTGACAATCAGGCAAATCCGGGTTGACGTCCCCTCTGTCTCCGCCATGTTCCCTTGTCCGCCATCTTCCTCCCCGGCAGCTGTCTCCGTCCTGGTCTCAACTGCCGAGGATATTTCATGCATATCCCAGAACACTTCTTCCAGGATCCGCTGCTTGTCCTCATCCATAGATACCACATCCATGCCTTGCTCTGTGTCCGTGGAGGTTTTCACTGCATAAACAGCCAACACTTCTCTCCACGGTGCCCTGGATCCGCTCATCTCCAGCACATCGTAAGTCTGGGCCTCCCGGAGCTCATCCAGCCTGGCCAGATAATCCGCATTTATTTCCTCGGTTGCAGTGCGGATGGTCTGTCCGGTTTCGGAATCCTCACCGGAAAAGAAAATACCAAAAGGCGAAGCCGCCACGGCTCCGATCAGGAGCACCAGACACAGGATGACCAGCAGGATGCCGCCGCCCAACAATCCGGCCAGCGCATGGAACAGCGCCACGGCAGTTCGGGCTGCGGCGCCGCCGACCTTTTTCCCGACCCCGGCCATCGCTCTGGCTGTCTTTTTCGCTCTGTCCGCCGCCAGTTTCCGACTGCTCACCCCAGGCGCTGACTTTATCACCCTCTGACCGGATACCACGTTCCCCGTTTTGCTCCCCGCATTACGCAGACCAGGCATTCCCTTCGGCAGTTTTTCCCTCTCTGCCGCAGTGCGGATCGGCTTCTGAGCGGTTTTCTTCCGGATGAACCCCGCATCTTTTTTCTTTTCTCTTGCCCCATCAGTCCCTCCTGCCTTGACGGCCGGAACATACGGGGACTTCCGGTTTGGTGCGATCCGCCCGGCCAGATCCGGGCAGCCCGCATCGCTTACATTCTGTGCTGTACTCCCTGACTGCAGATTTCTCTGGGAATATCTCTCCGTCTCAGGCACCCGAACATGCCTTCGATATCTTGCATCACCGCCCTGTTCCGCCATTTCTGTCCTGTATGCCGGTCTTCCAGGAGCCTCCGGCTTCTTCTCCGAATAATTCAACGCCGCAGGCGCTTCCGGCTCGGCACCGCCACGCGGCTGATGCCTCTCCGGATCCGCCGGCTGTTCCCGTCCGCTTTCCTGCTTCTCCCGCTGCAAACGCGGGATTTCCTGTCTCCGCTCCCCTGCTCTGTCCTCCCCTCGGACCGATTCCTCCGATTTCCGCTCTCTGCTCTCCCCTCTTGCCAGCCGGTCTCTTGCCAACCGGCTGGCCTTTTTCATGCTGCGGCCAACAGCCGGAACCGCTTCCGATCCGGCTTGCTTCGCAAACTGTTCCGCCTGTTCCTCCGCCTCCGCCGCCGCATTGGGGTTTTCCTCGTTCTGTGTTCCCTTCTCCCGGCGCGGTGCCAGGGCTCTCACCACTTTTCCCGCAGGATCCGTCTGCCGTTTTGCCGGTTTCTCCCGGATTTTGATCTCTTTTTCTTTCAGTTTCTTCATATGGCACTCCTCCTGATACCCATGCGGATTTTCCCCGGGGTCCGTTTCATTCCCCGGTGTCATCCCCGGGCGTTGTCGACATAAGGCGGTATAGCTCCGTATCCCTGGGCAGCGTGTTCTCAAACGGTACAATCACTCCGCCCATACGAATCAGGCCGGAACCCGGGGCAGAATTTGTGATATAACCCATCTGCGTATCCGAGATGTGGAGCAATCGGGCCAGTTCCACCCGATCCGTGGGCGCCTGATTATACAGCACCAGAAATTCGCTGTTTGCGAACATCATCCGGGCTGTCTCAGACTGCAGGCACTCCTCCACATTCTGCGTTGCTGCGGTCATGATCCCCGCGTACTTCCGGAAACGCTTCCAGGCCTTATAGAGAAACTGGGCGGAAAACAGATATTTGAAAAACACATATGCCTCATCCACAAACACCCAGGTGTATTTCCCTCGCTTCCGGTTCTCCATAACCCGATTCTGGATGGCCTCCAGCGCCACCACCAGGGCAGTGGGCCGCAGCTGCTCCCCCATCTCGTACAGGTCCAGAACCACAATCCGGCTGTCCATATTCACATTGGTGGGGTGGGCAAACACGTTGAGGGACCCCTCCACAATAAGCTCAGTTGCCAGGGCAATCTCCCTTGCCTCCGCCTCCTTCTGGGCCATCACCTCCCGGCGCCAATCCGTCAGCAGGGGCATATCCCCACGATATCCCTGTTTCAGACAGGGGCGCAGAATGTTTCCGGTGCAGCGGTCTATGATGGAGCGGTGTCCGCCGGTCAGCGTGCCCGAGCCCATCTGCTGCTCAATGATACTCATGAGCAGCTGAGATTTCATCGCAATGGGGTCATCTCCCTCTCCGTAACTCTCCCCCATGTCCAGAGGATTGATGTGGTGCCGGCTGCTGGGGGAAATCTCCACAATCTCTCCGCCCAGGGCGCGGGCAACTGGTCCGTACTCCCGCTCCGCGTCGATGATAATGATATCATCCTTCGTCCCCATGGCCACGTTCGCGATGGTCTCCTTCATGCCCATGGATTTTCCCGATCCGGACACCCCCAGGACAAAGGCATGAGGAGAGATCAACCGTTTCCGGTCGCAGAGCAGCGGATTCCCGGACACCGCATTCACTCCATAATAAAGTCCGCCAGGATCCTGTATCTCCTGGGCCCGGAACGGCATCAGCACCGCAGTGCTCTCCGTAGTCAGGGTGCGCAGGGCGCGGATCCTGCGCAGGCCGTACGGCAGCACAGTGTTCAGCCCATCCTCCTGCTGGTAGCGCAGCACGGAGAACTGGCACAGGTGGTTCCGCCCGACGGCCATGATGGTCTCCGTATCTGCGTCCAGCTGCTCCAGCGTATCGGCGATATGCGCGATGGTAACCACGGCAAACATCATGCGCTGATCCCGGGCCGTCAGATCATCCAGGAACTCCTTGGCCTCCCTGCGCATCTGTTCCAGCTCATATGGAATCGATGCGCTGAAGTTGTTGTTGGAGTTCTGTTTCTGCTGCCAGCGCGCAATGTCCGTTTCCACGGCCAGGATTTTACCCTGAATCTCCTTCACCGCTTCATCAGTTGGAATGGGAAGGATGTCGATGGACAGCATGAGATTGCGCGGGAAGTCACACAGTTCGGCAATCATGCTGTCCCGGAGAAAGGATGCAAAGTCCTTCAAATACAGGACCCGCCCCACCTTGTCCCCCATCTCAAAATATCCGGCTTTGAAAGAAAAACTGTCCGGGCAGATGAGATCCCGGAAGTCCATTCCCTTGCGGATCGTCTCGGACTGTTCAAATGTAAAATACTGTTCTTCCCCAGGACGGAAGAAATCGTGAAGGACCCGAAGCCTGTCCCGGTTGGAGATCGGTCTGGCTCCGGAGTCCAGCCGTCCGAAACTCTTGGCCAGATCTCCCTCCACCCGCCGGAAGTAACTCCTCGCCTGATCCAAGCTCCGTTTCGGGACGGACAAGGTGATGAATTTGTCCTGCACCAGGTCATTGCCCTGCGCCACCCGCTCCAGCAGGATGCCGTTGAACTCCCGTCGGAACCGGTCCAGGACATCCCCCTGCTCTTTCATCAGAATGGCCTGCCTGAAGTGCTCCGGGTCCAGTCTCCGGTTGCATATGGTGATCTTCACCGCGGCATCCGTCGGCAGGGAATTGAGCACACCGCAATAACTGAGGAAGATACTGCGGCGATCCTCCTCGGAAGCCGCCTCATAGTTGATGTCCGCAAAACGCCAGGTCCTGCTGAGTTTTTTCCCCACAAGCCATATCCCGTCCCGGTAGATCCTCCGGATGGGAATGGATTGCTGGACACTGCGGGGAATCCTGAAGTAATCCCGCTCTGATTTATTGGCTGCCAGGAGCGTTTTAATCAAAATCCTGTCTCTCCTTTCGCCCTAAGGCCTTGTAGTATACGGACTCTGACCGGAACACACGCTTTCCGGAACAGAGTATCTGAGATTTGAGAAAAGCCCAGAGAAATTGCTCCAGCGTCATGCCGTTATAGCTGAAAAAGCCCGCTGCCGCCACCGGTGCGGCAGCCAGAATGCAGATCCAGCCGGCCAGCTCCCTGCCCAGAACCGCGCCCAGGCCCAGATAGACTGCCGCTGCAATGCCCACCGCTGCCAGCGAACACATCAGCTGCCGGGCAGACAACCCGAAGAATATACTCTCCTTGTGCTGACGGACTTCCTTCGGAATCTTGATTTCCATGAATAGCCCCTTTCTTCATCCTGTGTTTTGATCTTCCGCTGCACCGTCTCCAGGTACAGATGCAAAAACTGTCCTTTTTTGCTCATTTTCAGTTGACATTCTTTTCCTTGTATGAAATAATACATCCAGATCACAGAACATTTGTTTAAGCCTCGTGCTGTAAGGAGGGGATTTCTTTGAATAGTATCCAGCTGATCTTCTGGCAGTTGTTCCAGCTCTTTCTCTTCTTTTTGCTCATGGCACTGCTGGCCAAACTCAAACTCCTGCCTGTCATCCTCTACCTGATCGGGGTCAATACCATCTTTCCGGAATGGGTTGCGTCGCAGCCCCTGGCTTATTACGGCATTATGATTCTGTGCCTGCTGTATCCTGCCGCCTATTGGCTGTTGAAATACCGGCAGCACCGCCAGAGAGAAGCAGCCGCGACGGCAGAGCTTCTGGCAAAGGCCAGGCCGCTCTACGGCCCGGACGGATACTACAGGTATCCGCCCAAGGCGGACTCCCGCACCGGATCCGCAGACAGCGGGACCAGCCCGCCGTCCGAGCCATAAACTGCAGCAGTTGAAAATGGGCCGGGAACCCGCGAGCAGGTTCCCGGCCCTGACTTATGTCACAGGATCTTCCGCAGAGGAAAACAGCCGGACGCCCTTCAAAGCCGTTACAGCCCGAACATCTCCCTCACGATCCGCTCCGCCCCCTTCACCAGTGCGGTCAGCACCAGCATATTGAACACCATCTGTCCGATATACTGCCACGCCATGGTCACGGCAGGCAACTGTGTATCCACTGCCGGCGCACTGCTGGAGAGGAAGGCAGAGTAGATGATGCACGCCAGGATAATCACCGCTCCCTCCATGCATACTCCCACATAGGATCTGAGAAACGCCCTGCCCATGGACGAGGTTCCCTCTCCCGCAAAGGAGGCCAGGGGCAGCGGGGACAGCGCTGTATACATGTAGAGCCGGAAGAACCGGCCGTATACCGTGAGAATCAGCACAAAGGACAGGACCGTAACCAGCAGCGAGCCCAGGAAGGACACCAGCCAGAGCGGAATGGACTGCAGAAACCCCACCTCCTCAATCGCTTCCACCATTTCGGCAGGCAGCGCGGCTGCCTCGCTGACCGCACCGCCCATTCCGCCCATCACCGTCTGCACAATACCGCCGCAGACCGAGAAGATCGCTGTCATGATCTCCATTCCGGACCCTACCGCCACTTTGGCCGCTGCAAACCGAAGAAAATGCCGCAGGGCATACTCCGGCCGCTGGATCTCCCGGAATGAGGCTGCAGAGCGGAACACCCCCATGGCGAAAAACAGCACCAGCAGGCCGTATCCCACCCCCTGCAGGGCGTGGTTGATCCCCACGATCACATCCCAGATCTCACCGCCCTTGAAATTCTCAGGCGTCTGGGTCAGCAGGGTCCACAGCTCTGCCAGTTTCTCGTTCCAGGTTCCCAGAGCACTTTCCAGATTCCGTACTACCCAGTTGTCGCTGATCGCTCACACCTCCCAGCCCAGCAGTTCAAAATATATTGCACTTCTTCCATAACCTCCGGCTTACACCACCCCAATGGCCGTAAGTATTTCCCGGGCAAAGGTGATCAGCAGACCGCCGAACAGGCACAGGAATCCCTGGCTGCGCTGGCTGGCATCGTGGGACTGTACGCTCAGGCCAACCTGGACAATGCCCCACCCCAGGATGATAATGCCCACAGCCCGGATACAGGAAAAAATAAAATCGGACAGATTGTTTACGATGGTCAGCGGGTCGCTCCCCTCTGCAGCGGCCAGCGCCGGCATGGACAGGACGCAGCAGACCAGCACCGCCGCTGCCCACGTTTTCATCAGCCGGACCGCCCTGTTCCGGCCGGCTCCGGGTTTCTCAAGATGTTCCGTTTCCTTCATCATATTCCTCCAATTCGTCAGATTCCGACGCGCCGACAATCTCAACGTCGTCCAGCGCGGCAAACGGGAAGCTCAAATCTTCCCTCTCATACAGGCAGACGGGACTGTGAATGTAGGGTGCGGCACCGCCGTCCTCCGTCGCCCGGATATTCGGATGCTGCAGCAGGTCGTATTTCTCATCAATTACCGGCCGCTCTCCCCGGATCAGGACAATGGCCTTGCGGTTATCCAGCATGCGCACTTCATCCGGGGTCATCAGATCCCGTCCGCTCTGCTGGATACTCTGGGACCAGGACCCGCTGTGTCCCCGGCTGCGGCTGGAACTTCTGGTCTCAATGGTCTCCTTCCCCAGCAGTTCCGAAATATATTTGTGGGACTCCTTTTCGTTGCCGCCCAGGTAGATCAGGCTGTCCGCATTGCCGATGATTCCCTCCCATTCATCCCGGAACAGGGCTTTGAGCTGGCTGATATTCTGCAGAATCACCGTGGACATGATGTTCCGGGATCTCATGGTTGCCTGGAGCCTGGCATACCCCTCCGGCAGAGCCACATTCGCGAACTCATCAAACATGAGCCTCACCGGGACGGGCAGGCTGCCCTGATGCACCTTGTCCGCCTGATAGTACAGTTCCTGGAACGCCTGGGTGTAGAGCAGCCCCACAAGAAAGTTCAGACTGGTGTCATTGCTGTCCGGGATGACACAGAACACCGCCTGCTTTCGCTCGCCCAGTTTTTCCAGCTTCAGGGTATCCCGGCTGGTGATGTTCCGGACCTCCCGGAGTGCAAACGCAGACAGCCGGACCGCTGCGCTCACCAGAATGGAGCGGGCCGTTTTCCCCGCAGCCTGCTTGAAGATATGGTATTCCCGAACCGCAATGTGATCCGGCTGTTCCTCCTCCAGGGATTCAAACAACAGGTCCAGGGCAGACTTGCAGCCGTCGCGGTCCTCTTTGGCTCCGCCGTACTCAAGCATGGTAAGTACCATCTCCATGGTCTGCTCTTCCGGATCGGCCTCATGAAACAGATAGAGCATAAGGGCGCTGTCCAGGGCCGTTTCAGACCGCTCCCAGAACGGATCGGAATGGGAGGCGTTTTTCGGCGTGGTGTTCTTGATCAGGTTATCGATGAGACGGAACACATCGGCATCCTTCCGGATGTAATGAAAGGGGTTATAGCAGTCCGATCGGCCCGGATCCACCAGATCGAATACCCGCAGGATATACCCGCTCCTGAGCAGCAGAGGTCCCAAGGCCCGCAGCACCTCTCCCTTCGGATCCGTGCACACGAAGGATGCGTTTGCCTGCATCAGATTGGGCTTGACCACAAACCGGGTCTTTCCGGACCCGGAACCGCCGATCACAATCTGAAGCAGGTTCCGCATATGACGATGTCCGTCCAGTCCCATCCGAAGATGCCGGGTGAGAATGATGTTCTGTCCCGGATCCCTTCGGTCGCAGTATTTGCGGTTCAGCGCTTTCACATCTCCCCAGGCCGCAGACCCATGCTCCTCCCCCGGCCGACGGTTTTTCCGATTGGAATAGACGAAGGCAATCCCAGCCGCATAAAGCACCATACCGCCAAGCAAAAATACGGCCGTATGCTCCGTCCAACCGATGGCAAAAGGCTGCCGCATCACTGCCGCAAAGCGCCCCATCCAGTCAAAAACCGTCATTCCGGAACTGTAGGCAAAGGCCGCAGCCGCACTCAGCCAGAGAACCGGAACGGCCAGCAGTGCCCAGATTCCCCACTCCTGCCTGAATTTCTTCCGCATCTCAGCCCCTCGTTTTCCGCTGCCCGGAGCGCTCTCCGTGCCCCGGGCAGCTCTGTTGACTTACGTCTGCCATTCCAATACGAACACCACGCTGAGCACCTGCTCCTCCACCGGCTGGGACAAGGCGGACACAACCGCATCATAGGTCAGAGGCAGAGTTCCGTTCATCCCGACGGTCCAATCCCCGGTAGGAACCAACGTCTCACTGCTTCCTCGGACCGTGGTTTCCACATCGTTCAGTGTAAAGCCAATCAGCTTGCTGTCTACCTTCTCATCGGCCATTTCCGTGCGATAAGGCACAAGCTTCCAGCCGTTTTCTGCTGTTATTGTAAAGCTTGTTACCTTCACAGCATCCGTGGAGCGATTCACAATCTCTGCCCCAGTGGCTGAGTATACCTCGCCCTGTTCGCTCATCGTCAGGGCCAGGGTCACCGGTACCGTCACGGAGAACACCGGGATGAGTTCCCAGCGGGCGTAGTAGGTTGCGGGCCCGGTGCCGGTGAAGATGGTGTCCCCGGTTACCTGGCTGCCGCCCTCGGCATCGGTGAACCAGCCCAGGAAGGTGTAGCCGTCCCGCACCGGCTGGGAGGGCAGGACCAGCTTCTCGCCGTAGGTCTGCCGGGTGGTCTGCGTCTGTTCATCCCCCAGGTCCCAGGTGATGGTGTACTGGCCGGCCTCCCAACGGGCGTAGTACGTGGTGGGCCCAGCGGTGGTGTAGGTGGTACTGGCCGTCACCTGGGAGCCCCCTGTCTCAGATGTGAACCATCCCTTGAACGTGTGTCCCGTCTTGGAGGGGGTGGCGGGCAGGGTCAGGGCCTGGCCATAGGTCTGGCTGGTGGTCTGGGCCTGGCCATCTCCACAATCCCAGGTGACCGTATAGCGGTTGGCGGTGAACTGGGCATAAAAGGTTCGGGCCGACGTCACCGTTACGGTATTATACAGGGAACCTCCAGAAGCAGACGTGTACCAGCCCCGGAAGCTGTGGCCGGACTTTGTCGGGGTATAGCCCGGCGCTGTGGCCTTGCTTCCGGAGACCACCGAGGTGGTTACCGAGTTGCTGCCGTTCACCTTGCCGCCGTTGGCCGAGGCATTCCAGGTCACGGTGACACTCATACTGTACGAGCAGACGTCGCACTGTCCGTCCCCA
>CALWXG010000085.1 GCA_944385435.1 uncultured Oscillospiraceae bacterium | reverse complement strand
TTCAGAACATAGAGACCTGTCTAAAACTGGGGGGACTAAAAACGTTTTGTGTCCATAGCTATGGGTATATTATAGTTGAGGGTCGTGTTGAGGGTCGTGTTGAGGGTCGTGTTGAGGGTCGTGTTGAGGGTCGTGTTGAGGGTCGCTTGGAAAACCTACTCGAAAATGTTAAGAAGTTCATGGCGCGCGGCATGAGCTTTGACGAAGTGGCTGACACACTGGAATTGAGCAACGAAGACAGAAAATTTGTACAGGATAACCTGTAAGACAGCATCGGGCGGCGCATCGCTTTTGCACCGCCCTTGCTTCTTTATTCGGTAAAGGATGCTTACGGAAATCTGTGGATTATATGCTGTCCCGCTACGCCTGCTATCTAATCGTACAGAATTTTCTCTTCAGCACTTTTCGACGCACTGTCAAAGGCGGCGGCGACAACCGTTTTGCAATTTTCTGGCTCTCGACTACTTTCGAAAACTTTGGACACAGTTGCAACAACCTGAACAAACAAAAAACCGCCCTTGCGGGCGGCGGAACGGAGCCTGTGAAAGGCTTCGGGGAATTTGGTCCAAAGGGCCCCGGCATAGCCGGGGCCCTTTGGTGTTTTGAGAAAAGAGAGAGGGAGGATTCAAAGATTTGTCTGGCTTCTTCTTCCTGACATCGTTATCATAGCAGAGATGCCGGGTCGAATGTTGGATAAACTGAGAACCTTTTATGAAAAAATTGTGAATGGAGAAGCGCCCGGCAAGAGGACCGCCGGGCGCTTCCCTGTGAGGAGAAAAGAACAGGAAAACCGAATCAGATATTCCGGAGGCTGCGCAGCCTGTCGGGTTGGTTACCGCCTGCGGCGGCCCCGGTAGGAAGTGCTTCTGCGCCGTCCGGAACCGGAGTAGCTGTACCGGCGTCCCCCTCTGCGGCGGCGGGGACGGATCAGGACCAGGTAGAGGATCAGAATGACCAGGAGAACAATGACCAGAATGACCAGGGCCTTTACCCACCACTTGGCCCAGTACTCCTGGATCATCTGAACGGTGTACTGGAAGTCGGAGCGCTCCACCGCGTCCACAGCCACCATGGGCAGGGGACCGTAGGTGATGCCGTCGTAGGTGAGGGAGATGGTGCCCAACTGCTGTCCTGCAGCCACCGGGGCCTCCAGGCTGTCCGGCAGGTCGATGTCAATTTTGGCCTGGGCCGGATCGTAGTCGTTGGGCATGGTGGCCTGTATGGAGCCCACGGGCTGGGCCAGGACAAAGTCCGCCTCATCGGACAGGGTGACGGGCACTTCCCGGATCACATTTTCCGTGTTCTCGTCCAGCAGGGTTATGCGGCTGAAGTTGTTGAAACCCCACTCCAACAGCCGGGCGGCCTCGGCAAAGCGGTTGCCCTGTTCGGTATCCGCCACCTCGCTGCCCAGAATGACGGCGTAGAAGGTGCGCCCTTCCGCGTCCACTGCCGCGGCGGCTACACAGCGGCCGGCCTCGCCGGTGCTGCCGGTCTTGATTCCAATGGCCTTGGAGTATGTATTGCCGAGGACGTACCAGCTGCTGATCAGGCCGTTGGTGGAGTGCAGCACCCGCTCGCCGTTCAGGTTGGTGGCGGGAACGGTGTAGGTGGGGGTGGATACGATGGTGCGGAACAGTTCGTGCTCCATGGCGGCCTGGGCCATGGTGACAATGTCGTAGGCAGTGGTGTAGTGCTCCGGGTCATGGAGGCCGTGGGGATTGGTGAAGTGGGTGTTTTCCATGCCCAGTTCCTGGGCTTTGGCGTTCATCCGCTCCACAAAGGCCTCGTTGGAGCCGGCCACTGCCTCGGCCAGAATGTTGCAGGCTTCATTGGCAGAGGGGAGCAGGTCGCAGTAGAGCAGCTGCTCCACGGTGAGGATTTCTCCTGCCTGAATGGGCGGATTGGCATTGGAACTGCCCTCTGGCAGGGTGGTGGCCTGCTGGGAGGCGGTAATGGGCTGATCCAGAGAGAGTTCGCCGTTGTCGATGGCCTCCAGCACCACCAGAGAGGTCATGATTTTGGTGATGGAGGCGGGGTAGATGCGCTCATAGCCGTTGTGCTCATAGAGCACTTCGTCGTTGTCGCCGTCCACCAGAATGGAGGCGTTGCAGTTGGGTTGGGGGTCGTCCAGGGCCATGGCCGGGACGGTGAGGGACGCGGCCAGCAGCACCGCCAGCAGCATCGCAAAAAAACGATATTTTTTCATATGCTTCTCCCGCAATATATGATATAATAGCAAACAGCAGTTTCTTTTTTGGCCAGGCGGAAGTCCAATGTCCGCCGGCCTGTTCTGCCGGGGCTGTATAATATGTGTATTATAGCAGAAAGAAATCAGGTGTGCAACGGGAGAAAATCAGGTTGGATGGAGGGAAACGGAGTGGAAAAGGTGTGGCGCGGATGGGCCTTTCTTGTGACTGTCCTGGCGCTGTGCACCATGGCGGCTGTGTTCGCCCTGGGGCAGACGGCCTATGAGCCGCTGGATGCCCTGCCCACGCCTCCGCCCGCCCCGACCCGGGCAGCGGGAGAGAATCTGGTGAATCTCAACACCGCCGGCCTGGAGGAGCTGGATGGGCTGCCCGGCATCGGGCCCGCCCGGGCTCAGGCCATCCTGGACTGGCGGGGGGAGCACGGCCCCTTCCGCTATGTGGAGGAACTGGTCTATGTGGAGGGCATCGGGGAGGGAATTCTGGCCGGCCTGATGGATCTGGTTACGGTGGAGGCGCCGTGAGCGCCTCCCGGACGATGGGAGAGGACGCCTGAGTGCGTATGGAGGTTAGTATGCCGAATATATTAGTAGTGGACGATGAAGCGGTGCTGGTGAAGGGCATCAAGTTCAATCTGGAGAACGAAGGATACCAGGTGGAGACGGGATACGACGGGGAAGAGGCAGTGGAGAAGGCCCGGACGGGCCAGTTTGATCTGATCATTCTGGACCTGATGATGCCCAAGATCGACGGGCTCCAGGCCTGCATGAAGATCCGGGAGTTTTCCAATGTTCCTGTCATCATGCTCACTGCCCGCAGTGAGGACACGGACAAGATCATCGGATTTGAGTGCGGTGCTGACGACTACATCACCAAGCCGTTCAACATTCTGGAGCTGAAGGCCCGCATCCGGGCCCTGCTGCGCCGGGCGGGACAGACCGCCCAGCAGCAGCGCAGTGAAAGCCGGCTGGAGCGGGGCGCCGTTGCCATTGACACAGCCCAGCGGGCGGCCTGGCGGGATGGACAACAGGTGGAGCTCACCGCCAAGGAGTTTGACCTCATTGAGCTGCTGATGAAGAACCCGGGCCGGGTGTACAGCCGGGAAAACCTGCTGAACCTGGTATGGGGGTACGAGTATATCGGGGAATTCCGGACGGTGGACGTGCACATCCGCCGGCTGCGGGAAAAGCTGGAGCCCGATCCGGCCAACCCGGAGTATATCCTCACCAAATGGGGTGTGGGGTATTATTTCAGCAGTGCGCTGTGAGTGCGGCTATCGTCCGCGCAGACCAGGTACAGGCGGAACGGAGGTGAGCGGCAGCCGTGAAGGTGCAGCAGCAGCGGGAAAAGATGGGCCAGAAGGAGGGTAGGGTGCCCTTCTGGCGCAGCATCCAGGCCAAATACGCCCTGACCTACCTGTTGGTGGTGATGGCCATTGTGCTGGTGCTGAACACCTACCCCCTGCTTATGGCGCAGAACATGGTGTTCTCCTCCAAGGAGAGCAACCTGAAGCGGCAGGCCCTCACCATCGGCAGTGCGCTGGCGGTGTCGGAAAACCTGACGGCGGAGGGCGTGGAACAGGCCATGGCCCTGCTGGAGGACCTGCAGGTGACCCGGGTGCTGGTGACGGATGAGACGGGCCTGATTCTCTACGACAGTTCCACCCTGGAAAACCGTCAGTACGACTATGCGCTCATGGCGGAAGTGGTGGCCGCGCTGCGGGGCGAGGATGTATTCCGGTCTGAGTACCGGGATGAGGTGTTCCGGTCCCGGGCAGCGGCGCCCATCGTCTACCGGGGTGTGACCCTGGGGGCGGTATACCTTTATGAATATGACACGGAGCAGGCGGAAGTGCTGCAGTCCATCCAGTCCAATCTGGCCTATATCTCCGTGGTGATCTGTCTGGTGGCGCTGGCCCTGGTGCTGGTTTTGGCCAAGGCCCTGACCAGGAACACCTCCCTGCTGCTGGGCGCCATCCGCCGGGTGCGGGAAGGCGAGTACAGCCATCGGGTGGAGCCCCGGGGCAGGGACGAGATGGCCCAGCTGGCCACAGAGTTCAATCAGCTCACCGACCGCCTCCAGACCACGGAGGAGGTACGCCGGCGTTTTGTGTCCGACGCCTCCCACGAGCTGAAGACCCCCCTGGCCTCCATCCGGCTGCTCACCGACTCCATTTTGCAGAGCCCGGACGTGGATATGGGCACGGTGCGGGAATTTGTGGCGGACATCGGGGAGGAGGCGGACCGGCTGACCCGCATCAGCGAGCGGCTGCTCACCCTCACCCGGCTGGACGCCAATCTGGAGCGGCACCGGGAGCCGGTGGAGCTCAGTCCGGTGGTGGAGAAGGTGGCCCACATGCTGGGCCCCCTGGCCCGGGCGGTGCAGGTGACGCTGAACTGCGAGCTGGAGCCGGACTGCGCCGTGCTGGCCACGGAGGACGACCTCTATCAGGTGGCCTTCAACCTGATGGAGAACGCCATCAAATACAATCTGCCTGGAGGACGGGTGGATGTGACCGTATGCCGGGAGGAGGATCAGGCCTGCCTCATTGTGGAGGACACCGGGGTGGGAATCCCGGAGGGGGACCTGCCCAAGATCTTCGACCGCTTCTACCGGGTGGACAAGGCCCGCTCTCGGGCCGCCGGCGGCACCGGTCTGGGACTGTCCATCGCCCGGGAGACCGCCCGGCTCCACCGGGGGGATATCACGGCTGAGCCGGGCCATGGGGGGAAGGGGACCCGCTTTGAGGCCAGGTTCCCCGCCCTGACGCAGGAGGTGGAGAAGGGATGAGACGTGTCGTTTGCCTGCTGCTGGCACTCAGCCTGGCGCTGGCGGCGGGATGTGCTCCGGAGGAGATGGAGCAGCAGGAGGAACTGGTGCTGTGGTTTGCGGTGGACCAGTCTCTCCGGGAAGTGCCCAGCGTCGCCCTGGAGACCCAGCCCTATCAGGGAGCGCGGACCATCCCGGACCTGATGCAGGCGCTGCTGGACGGCCCGGGGCAGGGCAGCGGCCTGATCAGTGCCATCCCGTCCGGCACCCAGCTGCTGGAGTGGACCATGGAGGGCGAAGTGGCCTACATCGACCTGTCCCAGCCCTACGGGGACCTGGTGGGTGTGGATCTCACCATGGCGGATTACTGCATTGCCCTGACCCTGACGCAGCTGGAGGAGATTGAAGGCGTGGTGATCACCGTCAACGGCAGCCGTCCGCCAGACCGGGAGGGGCGGATCCTCCGGAGAGACGATGTGGTCTTTTCCGGTGTGGAGGAGGAGCCGGTGGAGCGCTCCGCGGCGCTGTATTTCCGCCGGGAGGGCACCGGGGAACTGGGCTATGAACTGCGGGTGTTTCAGCTGACGGAGGACGAGTCCCTGCCCCAGCGTGTGCTGGAGGCGCTGCTGGAGGGTCCCCAGGACGACGGGCTGCTCCCGGTGCTGCCGGCGGGTCTGGAGCTGCGGTCTGTCCGGGTGGAGAACGGCGTGTGCTACGCGGACTTTTCCGCTGTGCTGCTGGAGCAGATCCCGGACCGCGAAGAGGACCAGGAACTGGTGATCCAGTCTATTGTCAACACGCTGTGCAGTCTGGACGGTGTGAACGCGGTGCAGCTGCTGGTGGAGGGTGAGAGCCTGCTGGAATACGGCGGGCTGGGCCTGGACCAGCCGATGGAGTCTTTTGCGGCGGCATGACCGCCTGACCATACCCTGCTTGCCGGGAAGAGAAAACAGAAAGGAAGAAACAACGATGAAATTTGACAGCAACTGCCTGCACGCCGGATACCGGCCCGGAAACGGAGAACCACGGAACATCCCCATCATCCAGTCCACTACCTTCCGGTATGAGACCAGCGAGGATATGGGCAAGCTCTTCGATCTGGAGGCGTCCGGATACTTCTACACCCGGCTGCAGAACCCCACCAGCGATGCGGTGGCTGAACGGCTGCGGGTGCTGGAGGGGGGGACGGCCGGTATGCTCCTGTCCTCCGGTCAGGCGGCCTCGTTCTTCTCCATCTTCAATCTGGCCTCCGCAGGGGACCATGTGGTGTGTTCCTCTGCCATCTACGGCGGTACCTACAACCTGTTTGCCGTCACCATGAAACGGATGAACATCGACTTCACCTTTGTGGCGCCGGACTGCAGCGATGAGGAGCTGAACGCCGCCTTCCGGCCCAACACCAAGGCCCTGTTCGGAGAGACCATTGCCAATCCGGCCCTGTCCGTGCTGGACATCGAGCGGTTTGCCGCCGCTGCCCACGCCCACGGGGTACCCCTCATTGTGGACAACACCTTTGCCACCCCCTGGGGCTGCCGGCCCATCGAGTGGGGAGCGGACATCGTCATCCACTCCACGACCAAATACCTGGACGGCCACGCCGCCGCGGTGGGAGGCGCCATCATTGACTCGGGCAACTTCGACTGGGAGGCCCACGCCGACAAGTTCCCCGGGCTGACCACCCCGGACGAGAGCTATCACGGCATCACTTACACCAAGAAATTCGGGCAGGGCGGCGCCTTTATCACCAAGGCGGTGGCCCAGCTCATGCGGGACTTCGGCTCCACCCCTTCGCCCATGAACGCCTGGCTGCTGGGCATGGGCATTGAGACCCTGCCGCTGCGCATGGCCCGGCACTGTGAAAACGGCCTGGGCATGGCCACCTTCCTCCAGAACCACCCCAAGGTGGCCTGGGTGCGTTACCCCGGCCTGCCCGGAGACCAGTACTATGAACTGGCGAAGAAATACCTCCCCCGGGGCGCCAGCGGCGTGGTATCCTTTGGGGTGAAGGGCGGACGGGCCGCTGCGGAGCGGTTCATGGCCGGGCTGGAGCTGTGCTCCATCGCTACCCACGTGGCGGACGCCAAAACCTGCGTGCTCCATCCCGCCAACGCCACCCACCGGCAGATGAACGACGAGGAGCTGGCCCACGCGGGCATCACCCCCGACCTGATCCGGCTGTCCGTGGGTCTGGAGGACCTGGACGACCTCATCGGCGACGTGGAGCAGGCCCTGGACAAGGCGTAAAAAAACAAAAGAGAGACAACAGAGCGGCCTCCGGTTGAAAACCGGGGGCCGCGGCATATCTGCGGGGTTATAGATACATGGGCACAAAGAACAGCCAGGGGGCGGTGACAATGGCCAGGGTGAGGGCCAGCACATGGGCCTGCCGCCCCTCCAGCTCCGGGGCGCGGCGGAACACCCGCCGGTTGAAGAAGTAGATGCACACCCCGGCGATGGCCACGCCGACGGCCGTCCACGCCAGGGCCAGGGGGTGCCAGAAGGGGTTGGCGGTCATGGCCATGGCGAAGTCGTCCACCCAGCCCACCGGCCCATCCGCAGTGATCGCCCAGGAGCCGAACAGGCCCAGGGCCAGCCAGACCGCCCCGATGACGTCGGACAAAAAGCCGTACAGCCACACCTTCCACCAGCACCGCTTCAGCACCGCCCCCCTGGCCGGGTGGCGCAGGGCCAGCAGGGCCAGGAACACCACCAGGCAGTCGATGGCCAGGTTGCCGAACAGGGTGAGCAGCACCACCGGCGGGCTGGGCCAGAACAGGAGCATCCAGAAGGGAAAAATCACGTTGTAGAGTTTCACCGGTCTCTTTTCCATCGCTTGGTCCTCCTTTCTCTTGCTGTCAAATTCTGTTTTTCTAACTTCTAACTTCTAATTCCTCATTTTCCTCATGGCCGCCCCGATCAGGTCGCCCGCCAGGGAGCAGGCCAGGGCGACAATGCAGTAGGGCCAGGCGGTTTGGTTGTACACCAGGAACACCGCCGCCAGGGTGAACAGGGTGCAGGCCAGAGGATACAGGGGGCAGATCCCCTTCCGCCGGCCCAGGGACAGGGCGGAGCAGAAGCAGCCCACCGGCAGCAGCAGCCAGGGGAACAGCAGTCCCCGGAGCACCGGCACATCCGCCGCGTCAAAGAGCCCCAGCGCCAGGGGCAGCGCCACACACAGCCCCAGGGCAAAGGGCAGGTAGGGCAGGGTCTCCCTCCATTTCAAGAGAGAGGGGCCGGGAGCCAGCCCCAGCTTGTTCCGGATAGCCGCCGCCTCGGCGTACCACCCTACCCACCGCCCCAGCCAGATGAGGACATAGACCAGGGCGAGGAGAACCAGGAAAAAGGACAGCTCCAGCAGGCCGAAGTTCAGCAGGGTCCAGGCGGACACCGTGGCCGCCATCACCAGGAAATGGAGCAGGGAGCGTTTCACCAGGGCGGGGCCGTCCTGGGCGAAGGGGAGGGTGGACAGGCCGACCTCCGCCCCGAAGGCAAACCAGAGCAGGATGCCCAGAGCTGCCCCCAATCCCTCGGGCACGCGGGAATTGAAGCAGAAAGTGAATGCCAGCTCGAAAGAGCCACCCAGCAGTGCCCCCGGCTGGGCAACAAAGGACAGCAGCAGATAGGCCGCCACGCCGATGATTCCCCCGATGAGGGCGCGGACCAGGGCCTTTTTCCGGTCGTCTAGAAACATGACAAACCCTCCTCTCACAGCCCCAGGACCTGTTTGATCTTCTTCACGTACCGCCGGGAGACGTACACCGCCAAGTCCCCCTCCAGGGTGAGCCGGATGGTGCCGGTGAGGGACAGGTCCAGGGCGGTCACCTTGTTCAGGTTGACCATCTCCGAGTTGGACACCCGGACGAACCGGGTGCCCTCCAGCTCCTCCTCCAGCTCGTACAGCCGCTGGCGCACGGCGTACACACCTCCCGCGGTCTGGCAGGACACCCCCTTGCCGTCGGTGTAGAACCGGAGGATGTCCGGCAGGGGGAGGAGCAGGGCCTCGCTGCCCCGGAAGGCGGTGAAGGTGGGGGAGGTCCCCTCCGCCGCCAGCCGCCGGGCCAGCTCCTGCACCTCCGCCGTGGCCGCCGGGGCGTGGATGACCACTTTGGGCCGGCGCAGCGCCGGGTCGATGTGCAGCTCCACCTTCATGTCCGCTCCCTCCTCTCGTCATGTCCAGTATATCCGGAAAGCGGGCTGCCGTCCACCCTTTCGGGACGGACGGCAGGTTTTCCGGGACAGATGGAAAAAGCCGGGCCCCGGAATGCCCGGGGCCCGGCTGAATCGCAGTGGAATCAATGATTTCCCAGGACGGCATCGGCGTCCTTCAGTGCGGAAATGACATCGATGTGCTGCGGGCAGGCCTGGCGGCACTGGCCGCAGTAGACGCAGGCGCCGCCGTTGACCTCCAGTGCCTGATACTCCTTCCGGTAATCCTTCTGACCGGGATGGCGGATGGAGTCATTGTACAGGCCCAGAATGGTGGGAATGGGGATTTGGCTGGGGCAGCCCTGGGTGCAGTAGGAGCAGGCGGTGCAGGGGACCGTGCCGTCCCCACGGATCAGCTCGGCCGCCTGGGTGGTGAGCGCCTGTTCCTGATCGGAGAGAGGAGTAAAGCGGGACATGTAGCCGGTGTTGTCCTCCACCTGAGCCAGGGTGGACATGCCGGAGAGCACCACCATCACCTGGTCCAGGCTGGCGGCAAAACGGATGGCCCAGGAGGGCAGGGAGGCAGAGGGGTTGGCGGAGCGGAAGAGCTGGGCCACCTCCGGAGCGGGATCGGCCAGCTTGCCGCCTTTTACCGGTTCCATGACCACCACTTTCTTGCCGTGCCGCACCGCCGTCTCATAGCACAGCCGGGACTGGACGCTGGGGCTCTCCCAGTCCAGATAGTTGAGCTGAAGCTGGACGAACTCCACCTCCGGATGTTCCGTGAGAATCCGGTCCAGCACCTTGGCGTTGTCGTGGAAGGAGAAGCCCAGATGGCAGAGGTACCCCTTCTCTTTCTGCCGGAGCAGATAGGAAAAGCTGTCCAGCCGCTGGGCGGTCTCATAGGATTCGGCATTGACGTTATGCAGCAGGTAGTAGTCGAAGTAGTCCACTCCGCACCGTTCCAGCTGGATGCGGAAGATCTCCTCCTGATCGGCGATGGATCCGTTCTTCAGAGAGGAGAGGGGGAGTTTGTCCGCCAGGGTGAAGCTGGTCCGGGGATGACGGTTGACCAGGGCATGCTTCAGCACGGACTCGCTGGTGCCTTTGTGGTAGAAGTAAGCGGTGTCGAAATAGGTGAATCTCCGTTCCAGGAACAGATCCACCATGGCTTTGACCTGCTCCAGATCCACTGAGGTGGGGTCGTCCGGATTGGTCAGGGGCAGTCGCATACAGCCGAAGCCTAATTTTTTCATAACGATTGATTTCTCCTTCTGTTTACAGCTTGAATTCGGGTGAGACGGGAGGAAACAATATTTACAGCAGCACCACGCCAGCGTCCCTGCAGGCCTCCAGGGTTTGTTCGTCCCACACGCTGGCC
>CALWXG010000084.1 GCA_944385435.1 uncultured Oscillospiraceae bacterium | reverse complement strand
TCCGGGTGCAGGCGCTTCATGGCCTGGGCCAGGATGTGGGAGCAGGTGTGCCAATAGGTCTTGCGGTACTGCTCGTTTTTAAAGGTGTAAAGATTCTCTTCAGACATGTCTGTTTGCTCCTTTCCAAATATTCGGGGCAAGAAAATAAAACGCCTCACCCCTGATGGTTCAGGGGTGAAGCACTGTCTATGTGATCACGCTGCGGATTGGACACGCGGCCGGGGCGCTTTCCCTGCGACTCGCCTCACAAACAGAATTGCGGCGCAATTCTTGGTTTGCAAGGCTCGCTCCGGTCCAAGCTCCCCTGCGTGTCTATCCGCGCGCTTCTATGCTCCACGGTTCCACCCTGCTTGCAAGAAGCCGTTACGAATCTTCTTGCCGCTTTGTGTCCCCCTGTAATGGGAGGGCCCCATCCCGGTCGTCCCGGGCGGCTCGGGAGTGGTACAGCCGCCGCGCGCGTGGGATGCTTTCAGCCTGGACATCCCTCTCTGGCCGCCGCTTCGCGGTTTCGTCTCCGTCGTTGCCGTTTTAACGAGGGTACTATATCACCCTCATCCGGGATTGTCAAGACTTGCAACTGCATAATCCAGAAGGGCCTGACGCTGTTCCGCAGCGCCGCCAGGACGATTTTCTCCCAAAATGTAGTGAACTGCGTCTTTCCACTGTGCTTCCGGAAATTCGGATACCGGGGTGTTCAGCAGCGCATAACGCAATCCGGTGCGAGTAATGGGGAAGTGCAGGTCAGAGAGATACTGGCATCCTGCCAGGCGAGCCAAGTGGTCCAGCAGGTTTTGCCCGTGAGGAGTTTGAGCCATGGGATTACCACCTCACAGAATCTTTATGTGGTATTTTTACTATAGCGGATAAAAAATAGAATGTCAAGTTTAGAATACACTAAAAGGCGGTTCTTCTGTCGATGGATTTTAGGATATGATAAAGCATCCAAAATGTAAAATTCCGTCGAAAGCGATGACAAAGGCGGAGGGATTGTCTGGAGGTATGCGGGGTGAAGCTGGATTATTCCATGATCGGGAAACGAATTGCCCATCGCAGAAGGGAGCTGGGGAAAACGCAGGCTCAGGTGGCGGAGCAGACAGACATCAGCGACCAGTATATTTCCAATATTGAGCGAGCGGTGTCCATTCCCTCCACCGAGGTCATCATGCGTCTGGCCGTTGCCCTGGAGACCACGCCGGACGAGTTTCTGGTTGGATCGGCGCGGCAGGAGGACGGGACATGGAAAGACGTGGCTGAGCTGCTGCGCACCATGGACAAAAAACAACTGGATCTGGCGCAGTCTTTTCTGCGTTGGCTGTCGGAACAGGAGCTTACATAAAACCGCTGGCGCACTCTCTCCAGAGAGACGACAGCGGTTTTATCCATAACAGATGAACTTACAGGGTTTCCGTTTCCATCACCAGGTTGACCCGGCGTTCGTGCCGGCCGCCCTCAAACTCGGTGGTGAGGAAGGCGTTCACCAGGCGCTCGGCCTCAAAAGGACCGGTGAAACCGCCGGCCAGGGCCAGCATGTTGGCGTTGTTGTGCTGCCGGGTGAGGGTGGCGGAGAGCAGGTCCCGGCACAGGGCGCAGCGGATGCCCTTTACTTTGTTGGCGACCATGGACACGCCGATGCCGGTGGTGCACAGGACAATGCCGCGCTCACATGCTCCGCTGGCCACCTTCTGGGCAGCGGCCCGGGCAAAGATGGGGTAATCGCAGCTGTCGGTGGAGTGGGTGCCGCAGTCCACCACATTATGGCCCTGTTTGGTGAGATAAGATTTCAGGTGCTCTTTCAGGGCAAAGGCCCCATGGTCACAGCCCAGAGAGATGTTCATGATGTGTGCTCCTTTATTATTGTAATTTGGATGACTCACAGTTTGCGGGGGACGGGCCGGCGCTTTTCATAGGTGGTGAGGTAGCGGAAGCCGGCGGCCTCCACCAGTTCAGCAGCCTCCCGCAGGCCCTTGGCCAGATCCTGGGGGCGGTGGGCGTCAGAGCCCAGGGTGACATATTCCCCTCCGCATTCCCGGAACCAGGACAGCAGGGGCGGCCATTCCGTGAGATTGTTGCCCCGGCAGGTGTTCACCTCCAGCGCATGGCCGGTGGCGGCCACCTGGGAGAAGATTGCCCGAACCCGATCCTCGTAATCCGTCAGATCCATACAGTGGCCATCCCGCTGAATATACCGCAGGGGATAGATGATATGGGCCAGGCTGTCGTAGCAGTCGGGGCACTGGGTGACCAGGGTCCAGGTGTGCTCCAGGCAGCGGTCCAGACAGTGACGGGCCAGAGCGGGATCGCCGGTAAAGTCCGTGAAATACAGATCAATGTTGTCCCGTTCTCCCAGCCAGTTGTGGATGGAGCCCAGCACAAAATCCAGTTCGTCGCCGCCCTGTGCCAGGATGTCCCGGGCGATGACGGGGTCCAGCACAGCGGAACCCAGTTCCAGACCGAGCCGCAGATCCAGCTGCCCCTGAACTTCTTTCCGGGCCCTGCCCAGCTGTGTTTGAGCGGCAGGCCAGTCAAATTGGGTTACCCGGCGGCCGGTTCCGTCCATCAGATCGCAGTGGTCGGTGACGTACAGCGCCGAAAGACCGAGGGATACAGCCTGCCGGGCCATGGATTCCAGGGGGGCATCACTGTCCGGAGAGAGTTGGGTGTGGGTGTGGCTGTCGCAGAAATACAAAGCAGGTCACCTCTGAATTAGGGTGGGGAGTGCAGATGGGAGGCGGAGGGAAGGGAGGCTGTCACCGGCTTTGCGTCCCTTGGCGCGAAGAAATTGCAACCCCGCAGGGAAAGGCTTGCCTTTTCCTGCAATTTTATAGCGGCCAGCTGGGCATCCAGCGCAGGAAGGCCTGGCTGTACCACAAGGGCATGTACAATCCGGTGAGCGCGGGATAGAACAGGGCATACAACCCCACCGTGCAGCCGGTGAAACCGTATACCGCCAGGCGGTATCCCCGGCGGCGCCGGATGAACATGTCATTCATCAGATAGGTGATGGCGAACGCCAGAAACAGGATGGTGGGGAAATAGTGGTAGGCAAACAGAATGCGCCCGATGGGCAGCCAGGGCAGGAATTGGGACAGGGTGGCGATGACAAGGAACAGCCCGCGCCCGCTCTTGCGGCGGATGACCTGCGCCAGCACCGCAAAGAAGCTCAGCAGTCCGCACCAGGACACCAGGGGGTTGTTGAAGGAGGCAAACAGACTCTTGATGCCCAGCGTGCTGGAATAGTCCAGATCCCGGTAGTAGAGAATGGGACGGCCGTCAAAGATCCACTGATACCAATAAGACTCATAGGGATGAGGTGTGTGCACACCCTGATGGTAGGTGAGCATGAATACCTGGTTGTCCCACACGATATTCAGCAAACCCTGCAAACTGACTTGAGTACCATCCCGGGCTGCCGCCGCTGTGACATAGGGAATGTAGGCGGCGATGTAAATACAGAGTGGAATGACAACGAAGAATACTACAGAGAGTGCAATGGTTCCGGCCACGTGAGCGCCGAAACGGGGCAGATGCGCAGCTTCATAGTTCTCCTCCTGCTCCGTGACCAGCTTCCGCCACTCCCGGCCTTTGAAGATGAGGCCCAGCAGCCACAGCAAAGCCAGGCCTGCGCCGGCGTACACCACGGTCCATTTGCTGGCGCAACCGATACCCCAGAACAGCCCGCACAGAAACAGGGAGGGGACGGACCGGCGCAGTTTGGTCCCGGCAGGGACCGTCAGCCAGCGGTACATGAAATAATAGGACACCAGGATGAAGAACACGCCGTAGGTGTCAATGGTGGCGATGCGGGTCTGCACCAGATGCATGAAGTCAAAGGCAAACAGACAGGTGCCGCACACGGCGATGGGTGTTTTTCCAAAGAGATTCTTCAGAAAGACATAGAGGACGGGAAGCATGAGCACGCCGAACAGGGTGCCCATGAATCGCCAGCCAAAGGGGGTCATACCGAACAGCCAGATGCCGGCGGCAATGATGAGCTTGCCCAGGGGCGGATGGGATACCTCGTAGGGGTAAATGTTGTTGAGGTGCTCCAGAGCGGTGCGGGGGTGATAGATCTCATCGAAATAGGAGGAGTTCATATAGGTGGCCTTGGCGGACCACACATCGGACTCGTCAAACAGCGCCTCGCCGCCGGAGGAGACATACTGAGGAACCAGGGGTTCTCCATGGTTCCACAGCGCCAGCTCTGCCAGCCACAAACCCTCGTATCGCTCCACATTTCTGGCAGAGATCCGCCACAGATCGGCTGTGATGGTTCCGTGGGCTTCCTCTTCGTCATCACCGGGCTGGGTCAGATCCACAACCTCCCACTTCAGAAGGGTATTGTAGGCCTGGTCCAGCGTGACGGAATCCCAGGTTTCCCCCTTGTCATCGGAATACTCCAGCAGATAGTCACCGGTACCCAGGGAGGTGTAGAAGGAGATCTTGTCCACCGTCACCGGCTGACTGAAGGAAAAGGTATAAGAGGTCTCCGGCTGGAAGACGGTATAGGTCTGGGGGACATCGAAATCCCCGAGCCGGAAGAAGGCGGTGGCGGCATAGACCACCGTAATCAGCAGCATGGGAAGAATGTCCTTGCGCCGGAAGGGATGGCGTTTCAGCGTGAGTGTCATCTTCCGTGGCCTGGCCCGGACTTCCGCCATGGCGATCCACTCCAGGGTGCGGGGACGGGGTTTCAGACAGTGCCAGTAATAGGCATAAAAGGCCAGGCAGACTGCCAGCCCCACCAGCACCCACACACCGGCGGGAGCCATATTGCCGAAAAACCAGGTCAGCCCGTAGGAGATATAGTCCCAGAGTGTCATGACAGACTCCGATGCGCTGGGAGATGGAGCGGCGGACAGGGCAAGGCCGGGCAGAGCGTGTATCGTATGATTCATAGCTGCCTCCTGATTGCTGAAACAGCGGATAAAAGCTGAAAATTCTGCCCGGAGGACGTCTGGCGGTTCCGGGCGGTTTGTGCATACACTTTATCATACTACGAAACGGCGAGAAAAGGAAGTATTTCTTTTTTTGCGGATGATACCGTCTGTGTTTCAAGTGCAATCTTTAGCAATCATGCGGTTTTCCTGCAAAAATCATGGGCTGTTTTTGCAAAAGGAATCATTCACATTTAATTTACAACTGTACTATTGACAATTTCTTTGGCTGGTGGTACATTATGCTTAGCACTCGGGGAGTAAGAGTGCTAATAAAGAAGCGCTGAGCCGTCGTGAGTGCGTCGTCGCAAAGTCCGCTTTGCTCCTCCTCTCCCCACAAAAGCCCTGCTTTTGCGGGGGCCCCACGAAATGGACCGGAGCGAGGACGAGCGCAGGGCCGCGAAGCGGCCCGCAGACCAGTCCGAGTCGGAGGGAAGCCGGGCGCCGCGAACAGGCGAAGCGTGATCCCCGAAGCGCCGGGGTATGCGGAGCAGCGGGCTGAGACCGGAGCGGCGGAGACAGGCGCATCGCCCATATGAGTATAACCCGTCCCGCAGGCACAGACAACAGGAGGCGAGGGCATGGAGCTGACCGAACGCAAAAAGAAAATTCTTCGCGCTGTGGTGGAAAGCTATATCCGCACAGCGGAGCCGGTGGGTTCCAAAGCCATTCAGGAACTGGCTGATTTGAATGTGTCCTCCGCCACCATCCGCAATGAACTGGCAGATCTGACGGAGCAGGGCTATCTGGAACAGCCCCACACCTCCGCCGGTCGTATTCCCTCCCCCAAGGGGTACCGCCTGTATGTAAATGAACTGATGCAGGAACAGCGGCTGAGCCTGGAGGAGACCCGGCAGATCAATGAAGCGCTGCACCTGAAGATGCAGGAGCTGGACAAGGTAATTGACCAGGCGGGGCGCATGGTGTCCCAGCTGACCAACTATCCGGCCTTCGCCGTGACGGGAAACGCCCGCAAGGCCACCATCCGCCGGTTCGATTTGATCTTGGTGGACGGTAACTCCTTCATCGCTGTGGTGCTGACCGATAACAGCGTGGTGCGCAACAAGCTGATCCGCCTGCCGGTGGATCTGTCCGAGCCCCAGCTGCAGCTGCTGACCACGCTGCTGAACACCTCCTTTGTGGGAAAAACGCTGGACGAGCTCACACCGGAGCTGATGCGCGTGGCGGAACACGCCGCCGGAAGTTCCTACGGTCTGATTTCTCTGGTGGTCTCCTTTGCCATGGAGGTACTGGAAAGCCTGGAGCACAACGCGGTCTATACTGCGGGCACCAGCCATATCCTGGATCACCCGGAATACCGGGACGTGGGCAAGGCGCAGAAACTGATGAGCTATCTCTCTGAGGAGCAGGCGCTGGCCCAGTCGCTGCCGCTGCCCGTTATGGGAGATGACAATACCAAGATTCTCATCGGCCCGGAAAATGTGGCCGAGGAGCTGAAAGATACCAGCGTGGTGCTGGCCAGCTACGACATCGGAGACGGCATGAAAGGCGTTATTGGTGTGGTTGGCCCCACCCGGATGGATTACGCCAAAGTGGCCGCAAAGCTGTCCTATGTGGCCGATGGGCTGAGCAAGCTGTTTGGACAGACAGAGCTGCCTCCGGGCAAGCCTGAGAAGGAGGAATAGCACAACCATGGCTGACAAGAAAAAAGACAAAGAAAACACCGTTCAGCAGGAGCAGACGAAGGAGAACATCCCCGCCAATGAGGCCGCAGTCCCGGAAGAGCAGAAGCAGGACACACCGTCCGGAACTTCCGATCTTCAGGCGGCGCAGAAAGCCCTGGCGGAAAAGGAAGATCAGTACCTCCGGCTGGCGGCGGAGTATGATAATTACCGCAAGCGTACCGCAAAGGAGAAAGAGACGGTCTGGACTCAGGCCAAGGCAGACACCGTGGCTGCATTCCTTCCGGTGTACGACAACCTGGAGCGGGCCCTGAAGCAGGAGACCTGCGATGCGGCCTACGCCAAGGGTGTGGAGATGACTATGAAGGGACTGCAGGATGCGCTCACCAAACTGGGCGTGGAAGTCATTCCGGCTCTGGGTGAGACCTTCGACCCCAACTGCCACAACGCGGTGATGCACGTGGACGATGAGTCCGTGGGCGAGAATACCGTGGTGGAGGTGTTCCAGCAGGGTTTTACCTGCGGGGACAAGGTGATCCGGTTTGCCATGGTCAAAGTGGCCAACTGACCGGTACGGAATCAGTTACCTCACGAAGCTGTGGCCTCTGTGCTGCGGCCCCGTTCAGATAAAAAGCAACCCCAATCCAATTGTAAAAATACACTTTCATATATTTTAGGAGGAATTCATTATGTCTAAGATTATCGGCATCGACCTGGGTACCACAAACTCCTGTGTCGCTGTTATGGAGGGCGGCGAAGCCGTCGTCATCCCCAACGCAGAGGGCAACCGCACTACCCCGTCTGTGGTGGCATTTTCCAAAGACGGTGAGCGTATGGTGGGCCAGGTGGCAAAGCGCCAGGCCATCACCAATCCCGACCGGACCGTGATCTCCATCAAGCGTGAGATGGGCTCCGATTACAAGGTAAATATTGACGGCAAAGCCTACACGCCGCAGGAGATCAGCGCCATGATCCTGCAGAAGCTGAAGGCGGACGCCGAGGCCTACCTGGGCCAGACCGTCACCGAAGCGGTCATCACCGTCCCCGCCTACTTCACCGACTCTCAGCGCCAGGCCACCAAGGACGCCGGCAAGATTGCCGGTCTGGAGGTCAAGCGCATCATCAACGAGCCCACCGCCGCGGCCCTGGCTTACGGCGTGGACAAAGAGTCCGACCAGAAGATCATGGTGTACGACCTGGGCGGCGGCACCTTCGATGTGTCCGTGCTGGAAGTGGGTGATGGCGTGATCGAGGTGCTGGCCACCGCCGGCAACAACCGTCTGGGCGGCGACGACTTCGATAAGTGCGTGATGGACTGGATGGCCGCCGAGTTCAAGAAGGCCGAGGGCATCGATCTCACCGGCGATAAAGTGGCCATGCAGCGGCTGAAAGAGGCCGCTGAGAAGGCCGAGATCGAGCTGTCCGGCGTCACGTCCACCACCATTAACCTGCCTTATATCACCGCCGATGCCACCGGGCCCAAGCACCTGGAGCTGACCTTGACCCGTGCCAAGTTCGACCAGCTCACCGCCCACCTGGTGGAGGCCACTGCCGGCCCCGTGCGCCAGGCCATGAGCGACGCCGGCCTGACCGGCAATGACATCCAGAAGGTGCTGATGGTAGGCGGCTCCAGCCGGATCCCCGCTGTGCAGGAGATGGTGAGAAAGCTCACCGGCAAAGAGGGCTTCAAGGGCATCAACCCCGACGAGTGCGTGGCCATGGGCGCTGCGCTTCAGGGCGGCGTGCTTGTGGGCGACGTGAAGGGCCTGCTGCTGCTGGATGTCACTCCCCTGTCCCTGGGCATTGAGACCATGGGCGGCGTGATGACCAAGCTCATCGACCGCAACACCACCATCCCCGCCAAGAAGAGCCAGATCTTCACCACCGCTGCGGACAACCAGACCTCTGTTGAGGTCCACGTGCTCCAGGGCGAGCGGGAGATGGCCCAGTACAACAAGACCCTGGGCCGCTTCCACCTGGACGGCATCGCCCCGGCCCGCCGCGGCGTGCCCCAGATCGAGGTCACCTTCGACATCGACGCCAACGGCATCGTGAACGTGTCCGCCAAGGACCTGGGCACCGGCAAGGAGCAGCACATCACCATCACCTCCTCCACCAACATGTCCAAGGAGGACGTGGATAAGGCTGTGCGTGAAGCGGAGCAGTTTGCCGCTGAGGATGCCAAGCGCAAGGAGGAAGTGGATACCCGCAACCAGGCCGACCAGATGGTCTATCAGACCGAGAAGACCCTGGAGGAGATGGGCTCCAAGCTGTCCGCCTCCGACAAGAGCGACATCGAGAGCAAGCTCAATCGCCTGAAGGACACCCTGAAGGGCACCGACACCCAGGCCATCAAGAACGCCACCGAGGAGCTGACCAAGGCCTTCTACGCCGTGAGCGAGAAGCTGTACAGCCAGCAGGGCGGTCAGGCCGGCCCCGGCCCCGACATGGGCGGCGCTGCCGGCGGCCCCACCGGTTCTGCCGGCAACGGCGGTGACGACAACGTGGTGGATGCCGACTACGAAGTGGTGGACGACGATAACAATAAGTGAGAAACTGAACAGTGCCGCGGCAAGCGGGGTGGGTTCCACCCCGCTTGCTGTAGGTATCGACCATTCCTCGATCGAGAGGTGAAGCGTGTATGCCAGATCAAAAACGAGACTACTATGAAGTCCTGGGGGTTTCCCGCACCGCCACGGACGATGAATTGAAAAAAGCCTATCGGAAACTGGCCAAACAGTATCACCCGGACATGAACCCCGGGAACAAAGAGGCTGAGGCCAAATTCAAAGAGATCAACGAGGCCTATGAGGTGCTGTCCGACAAGGAAAAGCGGGCAAAATATGACCAGTTCGGCCACGCCGGTGTGGATCCCAATTTTGGGGCCGGAGGCGGCGGATTCGGCGGCTTCGACATGGGGGACATCGACCTGGGGGACATCTTCGGGTCCTTCTTCGGCGGCGGGTTCGGCGGATTCGGCGGCCAGCGTCAGGCCAACCCCAATGCCCCCAAGCGGGGCGCGTCTTTACGGGCCAATCTGACCATTACCTTCCGGGAGGCCATGACTGGTGTGGACAAGGAAATCAGTCTCACCCGGACAGAAACCTGTACCACCTGCCACGGCACAGGGTGCGCAGCCGGTACCACCGCAGAGATCTGCCCGGATTGTCGGGGCACTGGTCAGGTCCGCATTCAGCGGGGCGGTGGAGGATTTGCCTTTACCACCACCGCTCCCTGCTCCCGCTGTCATGGCACCGGCAAGATCATTCACCAGCCCTGTCCGGACTGTCACGGAGACGGGCAGGTGCGCCGCCAGCAAAAGATCAAAGTGCATATTCCCGCTGGTATTGACGAGGGACAGACCATCTCCATGCGCGGCCAGGGCAACAGCGGGCTGAACGGCGGTCCGGCAGGAGATCTTCTGATCAATATCTCTGTCATTCCAGACCCCCGGTTCCAGCGGGAGGGATCGGACCTTTATCTGGAGCAGCCTGTGTCCTTTACTCAGGCTGCATTGGGCGCAGAGCTGCAGATTGAGACCATTGACGGCAAGGTGAAGTATAATCTGCCTGCCGGTACCCAGACCGGTACCACCTTCCGGCTGCGGGGCAAGGGAGCTCCCAGCGTCAATGGACGGGGCCGCGGTGATCAGTATGTCACGGTACGGGTCCAGGTTCCCACCAATCTCACGGAGCAGCAGCGCCGGGCTTTGCTCAACTATGCTGAGACAATGGGGGAAGGTTCGCCGGCGCCAGCCACGCCGGTAAGAGATTTTTTTGAAAAGAAACGCAAGAAAAAATAATGATAAGGAGCACTGCCGATAAGTTTCTGCAGTGCTCCTTTTATTTTTGGATCAGCGACGAGGAAATGATATTCTATTCAAGAAAGTTGCAAATAAAAATGGCTCTTCGTGTGTGATAGTGGAAGGGAAACAGCTGAAACCCCAGTGTTTATGCCGATTGCGGCCGTTTCAATTT
>CALWXG010000083.1 GCA_944385435.1 uncultured Oscillospiraceae bacterium | reverse complement strand
GCGGCGATGCCGATGCGGCCGCCGTCCAGGGTCATCATGGCGATCTTGAAGCCCTTGTCCCGCTCGCCCAGCAGGTTCTCCTTGGGAATCTTGCAGTCCTCAAAGATCAGCTCGCAGGTGGAGGAGCCGCGGATGCCCATCTTCTTCTCGTGAGCGCCCACCTTGAAGCCGGGAGTGCCCTTTTCTACGATGAAGGCGGAGATGCCCTTGTTGCCCTTCTCCTTGTCGGTCATGGCGAAGATGACGAACACGTTGGCATAGCCGGCGTTGGTGATGAAGATCTTGGAGCCGTTGAGCAGCCAGTGGTCGCCCTTGTCCTCGGCGGTGGTCTTCTGCATGGCGGAGTCGGTGCCGGCGCCGGGCTCGGTGAGGCCGAAGGCGCCCAGCCACTCGCCGGAGCACAGCTTGGGCAGGTACTTCTGCTTCTGCTCCTCGGTGCCGAACTGGTAGATGGGCCAGCAGCACAGAGAGGAGTGGGCGGACACCATGACGGAGGTGGTGGCGCAGTGCTTGGCCAGTTCCTCGCAGGCGGCGATGTAGGTGAGGTAGCTCATGCCGGCGCCCTCATACTCCTCGGGATAGGGGATGCCCATCATGCCCATATCGGCCAGGGCGTGCCAGGTCTCCTCGGGGAAGCGCTCGGTCTCATCCACCTCGGCGGCCTTGGGGGCCACATCCTTGACGCAGAAATCTTTCAGCAGGTCCAGGACGTCCTGCTCTTCCTCATTGAAATGAAAATTCATAACAGATACTCTCCTCCTGTCGGATTGCCCGCCCGGGGGGCGGGAACACTTGTGGGAAAACCGGGGATCAGGCCTTGCGCTTCTTGATCTCGGCGGTGAGGGCGGGCACCACGTCGAAGAGGTTGCCCACGATGCCGTAGTCGGCCACGCCGAAGATGGGGGCGTCGGCGTCCTTGTTGATGGCCACGATGTAGTCGGAGCTGCTCATGCCGGCCAGGTGCTGGATGGCGCCGGAGATGCCGCAGGCGATGTACAGCTTGGGGCCGACGGTCTTGCCGGTCTGGCCCACCTGGTGGGAGTGGCTGATCCAGCCCGCATCCACCGCGGCCCGGGAGCAGCCCAGGGTGGCGCCCAGGGCGTCGCACAGCTCCTGGAGGACCTTGAAGCCCTCGGGGCCGCCCACGCCGCGGCCGCCGGACACGATGATGTCGGCGCCCTCCAGGTCCACCAGCTCATCGGCGGCCTCCTGGATGTTCTCCAGCAGCTTGGTGCGGATGTCTTCGGCGGGGAAGTGGAAGTCCTCGTGGACGATCTCGGCCTTCTGGCCGGATGCGGCGGGCTTTTTGAACACGCCGGGGCGGACAGTGCCCATCTGGGGGCGGTGGTCCGGGCACATGATGACGGCCATCAGGTTGCCGCCGAAGGCGGGACGGGTCCAGCACACGCAGCCGGTCTCGTCGTCCACATCCAGGCCGGTGCAGTCGGCGGTGAGGCCGGTGTTCAGCCGGCAGGACACCCGGGGGCCCAGGTCCCGGCCGTTGGGGGTGGCGCCGATGAGGACGCTGGCGGGGCCGTACTTCTCAATCAGGGTGGTCAGGGCGGCGGCGTAGGCGTCGGTGGAGTACTCCTTGAACTCCTCACTGTCCACCACGACCACCTTGTCCGCGCCGTGGGTGGCGGCCTCTTCCACAGCCTGGTCCACGCCGCAGCCCACAACCAGGGCCACCAGGGCGCCGCCCTGCTTGTCGGCGATGGTCCGGCCGGGGGAGAGCAGCTCGATGCCCACGTTCTTGGCGGAACCGTCCTCCTTGGTCTCTACAAAGACCCACAGGTCCTTCGTTTTCGCTTCCATATCGGTTCCTCCTTACGTCAAATGATGTGGGCGCCGTTGAGCGCCTCGTACAGCTTGCCCGCGCACTCCTCAGGGGTCTCCCCGGTGATCATCATGCCGGACTTCTTGCGGGGGGGCACAAAGGTGCGCTTGACCTTGGTGGGAGAGCCCTTCAGGCCGGCGCGGCCCAGGTCGATGTCCGCCAGATCGGCGGCGGTGATCTGCTCGATGACGGCCTTGCGGGCGGCCATCTTCCGCTTGATGGTGGGGAAGCGGGGGTCAAAGCTGGGCTTGGTGAAGGTCACCAGGCAGGGGTAGCCCACGCCCACGACCTGCTTGCCGTCCTCCGCCTCCCGGAGCACCTTCAGCTGGTCGGCGGCGGCTTCCTGTACCTCCAGGGCGTAGGTCACCTGGGGATAGCCCAGATGCTCGGCGATCTCGGGGCCCACCTGGGCGGTGTCGCCGTCGATGGCCTGCTTGCCGCAGAAGATCATGTCGAATTTGCCCTCGGTGTCCTCCACCTTCCGGATGGCCTGGGAGAGGATGTAGCTGGTGGCCAGGGTGTCGGACCCGCCGAAGGCCCGGTCGGTGAGCAGATACGCCTTGTCGGCAGCGATGGCCAGGCACTCCCGCAGAGCGGCTTCCGCCTGGGCGGGGCCCATGCTGAGCACCACAATCTTGGTGTCGGGGGCGTTGTCCTTGATGCGGGCGGCGGCCTCCAGCGCATAGCCGTCAAAGGTGTTGACGATGCTGGGCACGCCATCCCGGACCAGAGTATTGGTTTCCGGATCAATCTTGATTTCGTTGGTGTCCGGAACCTGCTTTACACATACCAGAATATTCATAAGTACCTCCTATTTTCTGCCGGACGGGGTTACACGTTGTAGCAAACCTTGCCGGGATTGAGGATCAGCTTGGGATCAAAGACCTTCTTGATGCCCCGCATCAGCTCCATGTTGGTCTCACCCAGCGCCTGAGCCAGATATTTGACCTTGCCCATGCCGATGCCGTGCTCGCCGGAGATCTGTCCGCCCAGCTCCATGGTCTTGGCGTACAGCTTGCTCATAAAGTCATCCACCTGGCGCAGGAACTCTTCCTTCTCCATGTCGTTGGAGCAGGTGTAGATGTGCAGGTTGCCGTCGCCGGCGTGGCCGAAGTACTGCAGGCGGAAATCGTAATTCTTGGCCAGCTCATCGGCGAAGATCACGTAGTCGGGGATCTTGTTCACGGGGACCACCACGTCGCACTCGTCCAGCAGCTTGGTCTGCTCCTCAATGCCCTCCAGGAAGGAGGAACGGGCAGCCCAGGCATCCTTCAGTTTCGGGGGAGTGTCGGCCACCAGCACATCCATGGCGCCCTCTTCCAGCAGCATCTCGGCGGCCCGCTCCACGATGGCATCCATCTCGTCCTGGCTGTCGCCGTCGAAGGTGATGAGCAGATAGGCGCCCACTTCGCTGCCGTCTACCTTCCGGGGGAAGACCTGCTTGCCCAGATACTCCTCGGAGGTGATCAGGATCTCCTTCTCAAAGAACTCGATGGCCTGGGGATTGAAGTGGTTCATCTTGAACTTGGGTACGGTGGAGATACAGGCGGACAGGTCCTCGAAGGGGACGATCAAGCTCACCGTGGCCTTGGGGGCGGGGATGAGCTTCAGGGTCAGCTCTGTGATGATGCCCAAAGTGCCCTCGGAGCCGATCATCAGGTTGAGCAGGCTGTAACCGGAGCTGGTCTTGCTCACAGTGGCGCCGAAGCGGGTGATCTCGCCGGTGGGGAGCACCACGGTCATGGCCTTCACATAGTCCCGGGTGGCGCCGTACTTTACGCCCCGCATGCCGCTGGCGTTGGTGGCCACGTTGCCGCCCAGAGTGGCCAGCTTCTCGCCGGGATCGGGGGGATACATGCAGCCGTGAGCCAGAGCGTCGTCCGCCAGATCCTGGAGAAGCACGCCGGGCTGGACGGTGACGGCGAAGTTGTCCAGATCATAGGAGAGGATCTTATTCATCTTGGTGGTGCAGATCACCACACCGCCGCAAATGGGGGTGCAGCCACCCACCAGGCCGGTGCCTGCGCCGCGGGTGGTGACGGGGATGTTGTGCTCATAGCAGACTTTCACAATGCCGGCCACTTCTTCGGTGGTCAGAGCGTCAACGGACACATCCGGCATCCGGGTGCCGTAGATGGGCATCTCGTCTCTGGAGTAGTCGGGATTGACATCCGCACCCACGACTACCCGTCCGGGAACTACCTTCTCCAGTTCTGCGATGACTTCCGCTGTGACGGGGTTGTACTGTGTCGTCATGTTGACAGCGCCTCCTTAAAATAATAAAAGGATTGAGTTTGCGCACAGGGCGGAGAGAAGAGACCGCTCTGAAGGCAGAGAAATTGGTCGTACCTTCTTCACCTATACTTTATCACACTTTTTGCGAAATGCAATCCCCAAAACCATTTTTTCCACTTTGCCCAATTTGAAGGCGCAGTTTTGTGCAAAACGCCATTTTAAGGAAAAGTGTAAGATAACATATAGACAATTTGCTGCAGAAGGAGTATACTCAAGCTAAATTAAGCGATCTGCTTTCCGCTCGTGCCAAGCACCCGAACGATGTTCCTTCAGATGGGGCAGATGTCGTTGCGGGTCTATTTTCAAGGCAAAATGGTAGAACCAATGTAGGCCGAATGTTTGTGACCAACTTGAAAGAAGGAGAGTGGTACCTGTGCTGTTGTCTGTGATTGCCCTGGTTCCCATTGTTTGGCTGATCATTGCCTTGGCGGTGTTCAAACTGCCAGGACACATTGCCTGTTTGAGCGCGCTGGCCATTGCTGCCGTGCTGGCTTTGCTTCTGTGGCATATGCCGGTGTTGGATTGCGTAACCTCGGCATTAGAGGGGTTTGCAGCTGCGTTGTGGCCCATCATTCTGGTTATCATTGCGGCGATCTTCACCTATAATCTATCCCTGAAAACCGGGGCAATGGATGTGATCAAAGGGATGCTTACCAGCGTGTCCGCCGACCGCCGGGTGCTCATCCTGCTCATCGGCTGGAGCTTCGGCGGCTTCCTGGAGGGCATGGCCGGCTTCGGCACCGCCATCGCCATCCCCGCCGGCATTCTGGTGGGCCTGGGCATGAATCCGGTCCCCGCCTGCCTGAGCTGTATGCTGGCCAACTCCTTCCCCACCGCCTTCGGTTCGGTGGGCATTCCCACGGTAACCCTGACCAATGTCACCGGCCTGGAGCCCATTCCCCTGGCTTTTACCACCGTGGTGCAGATGGTTCCGTTTATGATTCTGGTTCCGTTCCTCATGGTGATTGTGGGCGGCGGCGGAGTGAAGGCGTTGAAGGGCGTGGTGGGGATTACCCTGGTGGCCGGCATTTCCTTTGTGCTGCCTGAACTGGTGGTGTCCTACTTCGTTGGCCCCGAGCTGACGGTTATCGTGGGCTCTGTGGTCTCCCTGGCCTGCGTGGTGCTCATGGGCCGGCTGCGCCGCAACAAGCCGGTGCCTGCGGAATATGATATGCGGGCCTCTGCCCCGAAGACGCTCTCTCAGGAGAAAGGGAACAAGCCCGCCATGGGTGCTCTGACCGCCTGGCTGCCCTTCATCCTCATCTTTGTGTTCCTGCTGCTCACCTCCAAGCTGGTGGCTCCGGTGAACACCTTCCTGGCGCAGTTCAGCTCCACCTTCCAGATCAGCACCTCCCCCAACGCCGGGACGACCTCTTTCTCCTGGATCAACACCCCCGGTGTGCTCATCTTCATCGCCGCGATTATCGGCGGCATTGCCCAGAAGGCCTCCGGGAAACTGATGTGGCAGACCTTTGTGGCCACGCTGAAGCAGCTGGTCAAGACGGTCATCACCATTATGTCGGTGCTGGCGGTGGCAAAGATCATGACCTATTCCGGCATGATTGCAGATATGGCCAACCTCTTCGTCACCCTCACCGGGCAGTTCTATCCGTTTGTCTCTCCCATTATCGCCACCATCGGCGCTTTTGTCACCGGCAGCGGAACCAATACCGAGGTTCTGCTGGGCGGCCTGCAGACGGAGGCGGCCTCGGCCATTGGGGTGTCCCAGTTCTGGCTGGCGGCGGCCAACTCCACCGGTGCCGGCATCGGCAAGATCCTGTCGCCGCAGTGCATTGCCACCGCTGTGGCTGCGGTGGGAATGACGGGGCAGGACAGCGTCCTGCTGAAGGGAATTTTCAAATGGGCCATGCTGATGCTGGTGATTGCCTGCCTGATCGTGGGCCTGCTCATCGGGATTTCTCCCGCGTGAGCGGAGCGATGGCAAAGCGGCGCGGCGGGATTGCGCCGGCGACCGCACGGAACTAAGCGGACGAGTAGTATTATTGATATGTATGCGGCACAGGGCATCAGGCGTTTCTGCCTGATGCCCTGTGTCGTTGCAGCGCAAGCGGTTGGCTTTTCCCGAATGCCAGGCCCTGTACCAGCCGGAATATCCGGCAGACAGGCGGGAAAACGGTGACGGTGGGCATAAAAACACTTGTTAAGTGCTTGCAGCTGTGCTATAATTTGATTGAGCATCGAGACACAACGGAGGGGTACACGATGGCATCGCAGAAATATACACAGGCCAAAAAAGAGAATAACCGGAGATGGGATGCGGCCAATCTGGACCGGATTTCGGTGGCCATCGCCAAAGGAGAGAAGGAAAAGATCCGGGCCGCCGCTGCTGCAGCCGGGGAAAGTCTGAACCAATATATGATTACCGCCGTGGAGCAGCGCATGGAGCGGGAGATACAACAATTGGAGCACGGCAAAGAGAAAACGGAACCAGAGGGAATGGAAAGGCAGGGGTGAGCGTGATCTATTACAGCGGGGATATACATGGAAACCCCCAGGGTGTGGTGAGGTTTTCCCGGAAGATGGAACTGTCTGAAACGGATATCGTGGTGTTGCTTGGCGATGTGGGGGCAAACTACTACCGGGACGGGAGAGACCTGGAGGTAAAGCGCGCACTGGACAGCGTCGGGGCGACGGTGCTCTGCATTCACGGGAATCATGAAATCCGCCCGGCGCGGATCCCTTCCTATCAGAAAAAGAGTTGGAACGGGGGATCTGTCTGGTACGAGGAGCGCTTTCCCAATCTTCTCTTTGCGGAGGATGGGGAGGTCTATTTGCTGGAGGGACTCAGCCATATTGCCATCGGCGGCGCATACAGCGTGGATAAAATGTACCGGCTGGAGCGTGGGTACGGCTGGTGGCCGGATGAACAGCCGTCCCAGAAGGTGAAGGAAAAAGTGGAACAGGTGCTGGGGCAGCGCGATTGGAAAATCGACGTTGTACTCTCCCACACCTGCCCGTACCGGTATGAGCCGCGGGAGGCCTTTCTGCCGATGATCGACCAGAATCTGGTGGACTGCAGCACGGAAGTATGGCTGGAGAATGTGGAGGCCCGGCTGGAATATGGGCATTGGTTCTGCGGCCACTGGCATATCGACAAGCACGTGGATAAAATGCACTTTCTGTTTCATGATTTTGAATCGTCGATGCAATTTAAGGGAAGCGACAGGGAATGATTTCGAAAAAGACGTTCTGCCATGCCCTTGAGATGATCCGCGAGCAGGGCGAATTGAACAACCAGGTTTCAGAAGCGCTTCAGTTGGTGGGAGACGGCTTCTATCTGTTCGGGAGCAAAGACAAGTATCTTTCTGCTCTGCTGGAAGTGCTTCAGGAAGCCATGGATGACCGGTATGGATACATTGAATGGTGGCTCTACGAGGCCACACCGGATTACAAAGTCTGGTCGGAGGATGAAGGGCGGGAATGGTGCCTGAAAGAGCCGGAAGCTCTGTATGATTATCTGGCGGAGGAATGCCAGGACTGAACTGAGTTTGGGGAAACGAGAAGGCGGGAAGCCCTGACGCGAGAAAAACGGCGGATTCTTTGGTGAAATCGGCACAGCGCATAAAAAGCCGGTGCAGCATCCTGGTGTAAAGGGCAAGAACCAGGTGTTGCACCGGCTTTTTCACAATAAAAAAGAAAAGAGCCTTGACAGGCTCGTTGCATTATGGTATTATAAATTGCTTTTATGCACAGGAATGCATGCGGAGGATATTCCTCCACTCTAAGTTCAGTATAGCAGACTTGCAGGGAAAAGGCAAGGAGAAAATTTTAAAGAGTAACAACAACGCCGGGCGTGTCCGAAATGCGGCCGTCTGGAAATTTTCTACGAAGTGGAGCGTGATCAGCAAATGGCAAGAGCGGTCAAAGACGTCTATTACGGCAAGACCTTGCGCAAGAGCTTCGCCCGCAGCGAGGAAATTCTGGAGATGCCCTATCTGCTGGAAATCCAGAAAAAATCCTATAAGTGGTTCTTTGAGACCGGGCTGCAGGAAGTATTTGACGACGTGGACTCCATCACGGACTACGCCGGCAATCTGGAGCTGTCCTTCATCGGCTTCTCCATGGACGACCCTCCCAAATACACCATTGAGGAGTGCAAGGCCCAGGACGCCACCTACGCCAAGCCCATTAAGGTGCAGGTCCGCCTGCGCAACAAGGAAACCGGGGAGATCAAGGAGCAGGAAATCTTTATGGGCGATTTCCCCATCATGACCGATGCGGGCACCTTCGTCATCAATGGCGCGGAGCGTGTTATTGTCTCCCAGATCGTCCGTTCCCCCGGCGTGTACTTCGCCCGGAACGCGGACAAGGCGGACAACATTACCTACGCATCCACTGTCATTCCCTATCGGGGCGCCTGGCTGGAATATGAGACCGATCTGTCCGACGTGTTCTATGTCCGCATTGACAAGAACCGGAAGCTGCCCATCACCTGCCTGATCCGAGCCGTGGGTCCCAAGACCGACGCGGAGATCATCGACCTGTTCGGAGAGGATCCCCGCATCCTGGCCACCCTGGAGAAGGATGCCTGCAAGACCTATGAAGAGGCTTTGCTGGAGATCTACCGCAAGCTGCGTCCCGGCGAGCCTCCCACGGTGGACTCCGCCGAGAGTCTGCTCTCCGCGCTGTTCTTTGACCCCCGCCGCTACGATCTGTCTGCGGTGGGCCGTTATAAATTCAATAAGAAGCTGGCCATCTCTCCCCGGCTCACCGGGCAGAAGCTGGCCCTGCCCGTGGCCGATCCCAGCACCGGCGAGATTGTGGCTGAGGCGGGGGAAGTGCTGACCAGAGAGCGCGCCCGGGAGCTGGAAAAGCTGGGTGTCAATGAGGCCACCATCGAGGTGGAGGATCTGCACACCGGCGTGCACCTGGTGAAGGTGTTCTCCAACAACATGGTGGATATGGCCCAGTTCGTGGATTTTGATCCGGAAGAGGCCGGCGTCACCGAGAAGGTGCGCTTCCCTGTGCTGCAGGAGCTGCTGGACCAGCGGGATGCCGAGGGCCTGAACCAGGAGGATTTCCTGGATCTGATCCGGATGCGCATGGACGATCTGATTCCCAAGCACATCATCGTGGATGACATCATGGCCTCCATCAACTACCTCAACTGCCTGGCCTTCGGTGTGGGTTCCCCGGATGATATTGACCATCTGGGCAACCGCCGCCTGCGCTGCGTGGGCGAGCTGCTTCAGAACCAGTTCCGCATCGGCTTTACCCGTATGGAGCGGGTGATCCGGGAGCGGATGACCATTCAGGATCTGGACATTGTCACCCCCCAGAGCCTGATCAATATCCGGCCTGTCACCGCCGCCATCAAGGAGTTCTTCGGCTCCTCCCCTCTGAGCCAGTTCATGGACCAGACCAACCCCCTGGCCGAGCTGACCCACAAGCGCCGTCTGTCCGCTCTGGGCCCCGGCGGCCTGAGCCGTGACCGGGCCTCCTTCGATGTGCGGGACGTACACTACTCCCACTACGGCCGCCTGTGCCCCATTGAGACTCCGGAAGGTCCCAACATCGGCCTGATCTCCTATCTGGCCTCATATGCCCGGGTCAACCGCTACGGCTTCATCGAGGCTCCCTACCGCAAGACCGAGAAGATCCTGGATGAGAACGGCAAGTGCGTGGCGGTCAAGGTCACCGACCAGGTGGACTATATGACCGCCGACGTGGAGGACGAGTTCTACGTGGCCCAGGCCACCGAGCCGGTGGATGAGAACAGCTGCTTTACCAACCGCCGTGTGGCCTGCCGTCACCGCAACGAGATCGTGGAAGTGGACCGGGACCGGGTGGACTATGTGGACGTGTCCCCCAAGATGATGGTGTCCGTGGCCACCGCCATGATTCCCTTCCTGCAGAACGACGACGCCAACCGGGCCCTGATGGGCGCCAACATGCAGCGTCAGGCCGTGCCCCTGCTCACCACCCAGGCCCCCATTGTGGCCACCGGCCAGGAGTACAAGAACTGCCAGGACTCCGAGGTGGTGGTGCTGGCCGAGGGAGACGGCGAGGTCACCCAGGTGGATGCCACCCATGTGGCTGTGCGCTATGACAGCGGCGAGGTAAAGGACTACAAGCTCACCAAATTCATGCGCTCCAACCACGGTACCTGCATCAATCAGCGGCCCATCGTGGCGGTGGGCGACCGGGTCCATGCCCGGGATACCCTGGCGGACGGCCCCTCCACCTGTGACGGCGAGATCGCCCTGGGCAAGAACATCCTCATGGGCTTTATGACCTGGGAAGGCTACAACTACGAGGACGCCATTCTGCTCAACGAGCGGATGGTGAAGGAGGACGTGTTTACCTCCATCCACATTGAGGAATATGAGACCGAAGCCCGGGATACCAAGCTGGGCCCCGAGGAGATCACCCGTGACATCACCAACGTGGGTGAGGACGCTCTGAAGGATCTGGACGAGCG
>CALWXG010000082.1 GCA_944385435.1 uncultured Oscillospiraceae bacterium | reverse complement strand
AAAACGCAAGACCAAACTTCATTTTCCGCAATTTCTGCAATTCCGTCTTCTCCAGAGTCGCAACTGCTCCCGCCGCCGGGAAGGGCGGCGGGAGCAGTTGCGTCATGTGAACTCCAGATCTTCGGGCAGAAAGGCCATCAAATCCTCTTTTTGCGGATGTTCCATGGCCGCCAGGCGATTGGCCTGATTGGCCACCGCGGTTTCAAATACGTTGCGCACATCCCGGGCATTCCCGAAGTTTTCATCCCGGCTGTCATACATCTTCTGGAACGCCTCTTTGGCCAGGCCGGCCGTTTTTTCATCCAGCGTATAGCCATTTTTGCTGCACATAGAGCGAAAGATTTCCATCAGCTGGGTACCGTTGTAGTCCTCAAAATAGAAGTATTTGTTGAACCGGCTCTCCAGGCCCGGATTGGCGTGGATGAAGTTCCCCATCAGATCCGTGTACCCGGCCACAATCACAATCAGATCGTCCCGGTGATCTTCCATTCCCTTGAGCAGAACCTCAATGGCCTCCCGGCCGAAATCATTGGGGGCATCCTGATTGGCCAGGGCATAGGCCTCATCAATAAACAGGACGCCGCCCTTGGCTTTTTCAACCACTTCCTGGGTCTTCAGCGCCGTCTGGCCCACAAAGCCTGCCACCAACCCGGAGCGGTCCACTTCCACCAGCTGTCCTTTGCTGAGCACGCCGATGGCATGATAAATTCTGGCCAGCAATCTGGCCACCGTGGTCTTGCCCGTTCCAGGGTTCCCCATAAAGACCAGATGCAGCGACATGGGCGGCACCGGCAGCCCCGCCTCCTGACGCAGCTTGCGCACCTTCACCAGGTTGATCAGGCTTTTCACATCTTCCTTGACCTTTTCCAGGCCGCACAGCCCGTCCAGCTCGGCCAGCAAATCTTCCAGTTTTTCTTTGGGCGGCTGCTTCTCCGCCTCCTGGCCCTTGCTCTCCCCCTGGGGCGACGTCTTTTCGTCCTGAGGCTTTCCGGTGGGGACCGGCTCACCGTCCGTCCGCCGTGTGACGAAATCTTCCACATCCAGCGGGCTCTTGCCGCCTGCAATGCCCGCCTGGTCGCAGTAGGCGCTCAGGGAATCCGCACAGGCGTTGACAAACCCAGCCTCCGCCTCACTCACCTTTCCATCCACCGCGGCAAAAAGCAGGAGCATCAGCGTAAAGGTATCCACAAACCGTCTGCTGCACTGACTGCCCAGCTCCAGATCCGCTTTTACCAGCCTGCGGAAAAATCCCGGCAGGACAAAGCCGGAGTACTCCTCCACCGATGTGGCCAGTTCCCAATAGAGCGCGGTAGGCACCGGGTTTCCCTTTGCGTAGACAGCGTTGTAGCATTCCACATGCAGCGGGCTGATGCCGCTCTGGTCACTCTTCCACACGCCCCGGGCGCACTCCCGCATAAAGCCGTCCGACTCCCGTCCGAATGCAACCCTGGCCGCAGGATCCCGGATCTGCCGGCGGAAGGCGGTCATCGCCTCATCGTATTGTTTGTGTACAACGGCCGGTGTCATCGGCTGGGCCATCGCCGCCACATCCTTTCCTGATTCCGTTCTGGCCTGCCCGGCAGGCCCGTTCTGATTTCCCTCTCATTATAATGCCTGCGCAACCCTGCCGCAACCCCGGATTTGGCATGTCAGTCCCAATTTTGTCCTGCGTTTAAGTAGACATAACAAGAAAGAAAAGGTTGACGGATTGGCTCGAACCGTGTAGTATAGTTCTATCCATGATTTTAAAAATGTAATGGAGGAATCGATATTATGGCTCGGAAAACCAACCTGGAAGGTCTGATCCACTGCGAGGCATGTGGAGAGGACTACAGTGCAACCTATAGACGCTGTCCATTCTGCGGGGAACCTCCTCAGGGCTCCCGCTCCTCCCGCAGCGCCCGGGACGTGCGCGTGGACAACGATCTGGACGACGAGGACGACGGATACGTGTTTGACGGGCAGGACGCCTTCGACGAGGTTCCGGAGCCGGTGCGGCCGGTCCGCTCCAAAGGCGGAAAACGTCTGGCAACCAACAGCAACCGACGCGCCTCCACGTCCCGCCGCTCCACCGCCTCCCGCGGGTCCGGGTCATCCCGTCCGCCCGTTTCCGACGACAGTGACGATCCCCGTCCGCCCGCTCCGCCCATCAACTGGCCCCGGCTCATCACCTTCCTGTGCGGCCTGGTGATCATCGCCGCGGCCCTGGTCATCGTCTTTACCGTCATTTATCCCCAGCTGCACCAGGACCCCACCGGCGACAACTCCGCCTCCGTCAATTCGGAAAATCCGAACCACAGTGTCAACCCCGGCTTTGAGACCGAGCTGACCAGCCTGGCGCTGGATACCGACAGCGTCACGCTGATGGCCAACGGCACGCAGCAGCTGGTGCTCTCCTTCGAGCCTGCCGATTGGGCCGGCGCCCCGGTCTGGGTCTCCTCCGACGAGAGCCTGGTCACCGTGGATTCCACCGGCCTGCTCACCAATGTCAACGCCACAGGCTCCACCCAGCGGGTGACCGTTACCGTCACTGCCGGAGGCCTGACCGCCCAGTGCGAGGTCTACTGCCGCAGCGGCAGCAGCACCGAGCCCCCTGTCACCAGCGATCCCCCCGTCATCTCCACACCTTCCGGCGGTGAGACACTCAACACTCCGGGCACCATCATCAACGCCGACAGCGGCCTGCGTGTCCGCTCCGGTCCGGGTACTTCTTACGAGATCCTGGCCAGCGTGTTCAACGGCACCCCCATCACGGTGGTGGCGGAAGCCGGCAACGGCTGGTATGAGATCACCTTCTCCGGACCCGGCGGCGCGGCAACCACCGGCTATATCATGGGGGAATACATCGCATTCAACTGACCACAACATCTCCCGGGAGGGTTTTACCATGCTTCAAACCAATCATATCTGCGTCATGAATCTGGAAAATGCCATCCGCGGGGCCCGCAATCCCCTGAACAGCTGGGCCCGCAGCGACAGCTTCTATGATGAGTCCAGGCAATATGTGCTTGGCCCCAACGATCTGGACCTGGCCACCCGTCTGTGCCGGGCGGGCAGCGATCACCGGAAATTCATCCGGCAGATCCTGGTGTCCATGGACATCACCGCTCCCATGTACTGGTGGAAGGAGTTTGACACCTATAAGGTGGGCACCGTGGCCAATTCCACCTCCACCATGCACAAGATCCACGCCAGGCCCTTTGCGCTGGAGGACTTCTCCACCGACCACATGACCCCCGCCTCCCTGGATCAATTCCGGCAGTTCATCGCCTATCTGGAGCAGGTGCGGCTGCGCTATCTGGAGAGCAAGGACAAGGCGGACTGGTATGACCTGATCCAGCTGCTCCCCTCCAGCTACAACCAGATGCGCACCGTCTCCCTGAACTATGAGGTGCTGGCCAACATCTATTATGCCCGGCGCAGCCACAAGCTGGCGGAGTGGCACACCCTGTGCGATACCATCCTCACCCTGCCCTACGCCAAACAGCTGATCGGCGCCTGCGGCGGTGAAGACCTGGCTTGACCGCCCCGTCTCCTGCAATGAAAATTCCTGCGGCTCTGTGCGAGACGCAGGAATTTTTTTGACCTTTTCCAGCTCTGTCCGGGGTTCTGGCATACTCCGGGGCAGACCTGCGCGGCCTTCCGCCCGCGCATCCCGCCGTTTTTTCTCAGTTCCCTACACGCCCAACCACCGGCGCAGCTCCTCCAGATCCGGAGCAATGTGGACATGGGGATACTCCGCAAAGGCAGAGCCCGGCGTTGTGCCGTTGAGCACAGCGCAAAAGTCCACCCCCGCGTTCCTGGCCGCCTGGGCGTCAATCACGGTGTCTCCGCAGAACAGCGCCCGGTCCCGGGGCACTTCCAGCCGTTCCAGGGTCAGATTCAGTCCCTCCGGATCCGGTTTGGGCCGGCTTACATCTTTGCCGCCCAAGATCAGATCCACCAGATGCCCGACCTTCTGATAGTCAAAAATGCGGCGGATGGTCTCTCCCCGCTTGGTGGATACCATGGCCACCTTCACGCCCCCATCCCGCAGTGCGGACAACAGCTCCCGGGCACCGGGAAACAGCCTGGTCCCCTCCACCATTATTCTCTGGTGGCTTTCCCCGGCCTGTTCTCCCACGGCGATCTGGAACAGCCGGTAGAACTCCTGCCGGTGCTCCGGATCCTCATCTCCGGTCAGCATGGTGTATCCATCCATCAGGGTATACCCGATGGTGGGCTGCACCTGTTCCCGGGTGGGCGCAGGCCACCCCAGTGCCTTGAATCCCTCCTGATAGCCTATGGTTATAGGGCCGGTGGAATCCCCCAGAGTATAGTCAAAATCGAAAAACACACCTTGATACCGCATTGCTTTCTCCTCCGCCCGCGTGATGTGGAACCGGCCTGCGCCGCCCCATTCAGCATTCCCTGCGTCCTGCCGCCGGGAGAATCCCCATGGCCTCCCGGTATTTCGCCACCGTCCGGCGGGCCAGCGTCAATCCCTGTCCGGCCAGCAGCTCACACAGCTTCTGGTCAGACAGCGGACGCTTTTTATCCTCCTCCTGGATCAATGCGCGAATGGCCTCTTTGGCCCGTTCCGGCGTAATCTCTTCTCCGGACGCAGCCTGCAGTGCCCTGCTGAAAAAACTGCTCATGGGGAAGACGCCGTAGCTGCACTGCAGATATTTGTCCTTGATCGCCCGGCTGACGGTGGACTCATGGAGCCCCAGCCGGCCGGCCACATCCGCCAGTGTCATTGGCCGGAGATGGCGCGGCCCCTTCCGGAAAAAATCCTCCTGCAGGGCCACCACACCCTCTCCGCAGCGCAGCAGCGTACTTCTTCGCTGGGCAATTCCCTTGGTCACCCACTCCGCCTGGCGCAGCTTGGACGCCAGATATTCCCGAACCTGGGCATCCTCGCTTTCATTCAACAGCTTCAGGTAATACGGATTGACCATAAGCACCGGCTCCACCGTCTCATTGAGGGTGACAGCAAAGCTCTCCCCCTTTGCCGTCACCAGCAGGTCCGGAATCAGATAGCCCGGGGCCTCCGCCGCGGCAAAGCCGGAGCCGGGTTTCGGATCCAGGCTCCGGATCAGCTTGCAGGCCCGCTGCACTGCCTCCCGGCTGGCGCCGGTGCGCTGCATGATCCGGTTATAGTGGTTCTTGGCCATATCCTCCAGGTGCTCCCGCACGATGCGCACGGCCAGTCCGGACTCTCCCCTTCGCTTCAGCTGAAGCTCCAGGCACTCCGCCAGTGAGTGGGCTCCCACACCGGCCGGATCCAGTTCCTGAACCAGTTCCACCGCCCGCTGCACCGTCTGCACCGGCTGTCCGCTCCGTCCCGCCAGCTCCTCCGCGCTTTCTGTGAGATACCCGTTGCTGTCCAGACCGGCCAGCACCTGTTCCACCGCCCGTCTCAGCTCCCGGGGTAATGTTTTGAACGCCACCTGGTCCCGGAGGTGCTCCTGCAGCCCTTCCGTCTGGGGCTGTACCGCCAGGGGCATCATGGTGTCTTTGCTCTCACCTGAGCCGCGCATGCGCCGGCTGTCGCCCCGCAGCCACTCCATTCTGCGCAGCAGCTGGTCCACGCTCTCCTGCTCTTTCTGCTCACCCCGGTCCAGCATGGGGTTCTCCAGCAACTGCTTCTCCACATATTCCTGCAGTTCCAGGTTTCCCATCTGGAGGATTTCCAAGGTCTGAATCATCTGCGGAGACAGTTTTTGCGTCTGTTTCATCTGCAGCGACAGTTCCATTCCCAATCCCCCCAGAAAGTTTTTTGTCCGGCACATCCCATGCAGGATTCCGTCATTGGAGCGCTCTTTCTAAGGTTATCACAAACTGCAGGCTATTTCAACTCTCGGCTTGTTCCAGCAAATTGGCAGCACCGTACCGCAGACAGCGGTAAAGCCGCTGTCTGCCCCGTTTCAGTGTCCGGGAAACTGTGGATTTGTTCACCCCCATCTCCTGGGCAATGGCCTCCATACTCATGTTTTTTCCATAGTACATCATCATGTATTCCCGCTGCTTCGGTGTGATGTCCTGGCGCAGAGCATGGGTCAGGTTCCGTTTCAATCGTCCGATCTGTTCCCTGTTGTCCTGGGCCATCATGGTGCTGTACACCGCCAGATCCACCATGCCGAAGGTATTGTCATAGGATATCTTCTTCACGTCAATCGCCTGCCTTCTTCCTGGGATGCAAGGCTCCGGTGCGCATATAATACCCCTGAAGATGCCGGGCCACCGCTCTGGTCTCCCGGTACATCACCCGCAAAGGACGCACACGCCCTTCCAACTGCTGCCTCACACTGTCATCCTGCGTCTCACCAATCGCCTGCTCCAGCTCCACAATCCGCCCCCGCAGCCGGGTTGCAGACATTCCATATTCCACTCCCAATTCATAAATGGTCATGTTCATCCCCTCCCAGTAACCCTCTGCCTCTCTTCCCGTATTCGAAAATTCCCCCGCATGCACGACGGAATCAGAAAACTTCCACGCCCTGCCGCAATCGCTCCTTCTCTCCCTTGCATTCAAATTTCTTTTCCTCTTTTTCAAATAAAACTATTGACAAGTGCAACCCTCCCTGCTATAATAACATTCGCTGCAAACGTGAACGGTGCTGTGTGCTGGTGTAGCTCAGCTGGTAGAGCAGCTGATTTGTAATCAGCAGGTCGGGGGTTCGAATCCGTCCACCAGCTCCATTTTCACTTTTTATTCCATATGGAGGAGTACCCAAGTGGCCAAAGGGGACAGACTGTAAATCTGCTGGCTTTGCCTTCGATGGTTCGAATCCATCCTCCTCCACCAAGCTCAAAACTCTTGTATTTCAAGAGTTTTGAGCTTTTTTTGTGCCTTTTTCAGATCAAACCACGAAACAGAGCCATCCCCCGTTTTTCAGTGAGACTCCGTCCGCCGGGTGCTGCTTTGCGTCTCGTATTAGAACGTTTGTTCTATCACTGTACGAAAGCTTACCACCTCCAACCACAATTGTCAAGCCCTTTTTCTCAAGTTTTTCCGGATCTTCACTTCGCCGCCCGGAGATAAATCCAGTTTTGTTGCACATCCCGGTTCAAATGTCCAGGATTCACAAAGCGTTCACACACTTGGGGTTGACTCTTTCCCTTCTGCAGAGTATATTGAAAAAAAACGCAAGGAGGTCGCCATGAAGAACCGCACCAAAGTGGGCCTGCTGGGCCTGGCCATGGCCGGCGCCGGCATCACCGGCGGAATCAGCGCCCTGGGAAACTATCTTTACAATCAGGTCATGATTCCCAAAGTCCGGGATCCTGAGCTCCTGGAAGACAACCCGACTCAGGCCGACGGCCGTCTGTGGGCCCGGGCGGGAGAGGGATTCCGTTCCGCCACCATTCAGGCCATTGACGGTCTGATTCTTTGGGCTGCCTTGGTTCCCGCCCCTGAGGAAACACACAACTGGGCCATCTGCATGCACGGCTACTATGACACCCACGAGTCCATGGGGGCCATTGCCAAGCATTATCATGACCTGGGCTGGAACGTTCTGATGCCCGATCAGCGCGGGCATGGGAAAAGCGAAGGCAATTACGTAGGCTGGGGATATGATGAACGATTGGATCTGCTGGGCTGGATCAACTACATCACCCGTCGGGATCACGAAGCGGAGATTGTCCTTCACGGCGTGTCCATGGGGGCCGCGACAGTTCTCATGTCCACCGGAGGGGTTCTGCCCAGCCAGGTAAAGGCAGCCATCTCTGACTGTTCCTACACCACCATTGAAGAGGAAATGCGTCACGTGCTGCACTCCGGCTACCTTCAGGACTACTCCCACGGCCTGCCCCTTCCCTCCGGACTGCTCTTCCAGATTTTGCGCAGAACCGTGCTCAAGCGGGCCGGATACGATCTGAGAGAAGCCGCTCCCATCAAGGCTGTTTCCCTTTCCAAGACCCCCACCCTGTTCGTCCACGGTTCCAAGGATGACTTTGTCCCCTCTGCCATGATGAACCGCCTGTACCAGGCCGCCTGTTGCCCGAAGAGCTTTTTGTGGGTGCCGGATGCTGCCCACGCCCTGTCTGTGGGCACCAATCCCGAGTTGTACTGGACTGCGGTGCACACCTTCCTTCAGGAACACATCCCCCAGGCTGTCGTCTGACTTTCACAGCCGCAGGTTGCCTGCGGCTGTAATTCTGCTCTCGCCGCTTTTCTCCATCGCATACCTTCCTGCGGTATTTCGGCGCAAAACAACAAAACAATATGGCACTTGCAATTTCGCTTTGCATGAGCTATACTTTTTACGTCATTCACTGCAATGACGACCTCCCTTTGCTTTTTAGGTGCTGTTGCCAGACCGCATCTTTCATTTCAAAGCAAAGGGAGTCTTTTTGTCTGCATCATTGCCAATAGGCTTCTTTCGAGCCGCTCGCCTAGCGAGTGGCTTTCTTTAGATCGAGCAGGAGGCTACCCATTAGTTGAGTAGTCGTCCTCTCACACCACCGTGCGTACCGTCCGGTACACGGCGATTCCATCGTTTGAGTGCTGCCTACGAATTCGCTCGTACTGCGCCGGGAAGTCATAATATCAGGCCAGTGCGAGCTTTTCGTTTGTGATACTATAGCGTCCAAAATTCTCAAAAGAAATCTCAGCCGGGCGCAAAAATACGTGCAGCCAAGTTGTTTACAGCAAACACTTGATATTGCACATGGAATGCACTATAATCGCAGTGCAAGGAGGCGAGATTATTATGGACACAAATATAACTTTTCGCATCGATGCCGACGTAAAGGCGCAGATGTCCGCCATCTGCAAGGAGCTGGGGATGAACACATCCACGGCCTTCAACCTGTTCGCCAACGCTTTCGTCCGGGCCAAGGGGATGCCATTCCCAGTCAAGATCCAGGAAGTAGAGCGCGCACCGACACGCGCCCAAATGCTGGCCGATGCGGACACGGTCCTGGAGCAATTTGCGGAGGACTACCGGAGGATGGCGGAATGATCTGGGTGACGGCAGATGATGTGATCGCCCTCCATTCCCGCACGATCCAGAGATCCGGCGGTATGGACGGACTCCGGGATCGGGCGTTGCTGGAGGCCGCCGTGGCCGCGCCGCTCCAGTCCTTCGGGGATAGGGATCTTTACCCTACCGTCCGCGAAAAAGCCGCCCGTCTTGGCTATGGCCTGGCCTCCAATCACGCGTTTCTGGACGGCAATAAGCGGATCGGTGCCCTGATGGTCCAGCTGATCCTCAAGTGGAATGGGTATGAGCTCCGGCTTCAAACCGGGGAGCTCTCTGACGCGTTTATTTCCATCGCATCCGGTACAATGGACGAACAGCGGCTGTACAGCTGGATCTGTGAGCACCTGCGGACAGAGGAATAGAGGAGAGGCCAGACACGACCCGGGAGGCTATGTCTGGCCTCTGCTGTTGTTCGGCCTGCATTGCGCCTCTGTGTTTCCGAGACACATCAGGCAGAGGCAAGCGTTCGTTTCAGAATACGTTCGAATAAGAAAATACGTTTCAGCGCAGACCTTCGGCGACGCGGAAAACCGCGGTTCGACATTCGGTCTGCGCTGAACGTAAATCAGAAAACCAGATACGCTGTACGAGAACTTTTGCGTCCACTGCCGGAGCGGTATGGTCCAATAAAAGGGCGCCGCAGAGACAAAATCCCCTTGCAATCCCGCGACGATCTAATATAATAATTTACCGGCGTTTTCAGCACTTCCCAGATCCCACGGAATGACTTAGGTCCCCAGCTACCCTTTCCTGAGATCAGTGATCTGAATTTCCGTGACAGATGATCAGATGGGCCGTGACAGGTGATCAGTTTGGCCGTGATGAGTGATCAGTTTATCCGTAATATACAGCAATCAGCTCTTGACAGAATCTATGGTCAACTTCTATATGATCGATACTGCGACAAGCGGGATCAATCGCGTGTACCGAATTCAAAGAGAAAAGTACTTCCCCACGCCGGATTACGACTTTTCCACAGCAAATCAGGTTTCCGTGACGGTATACGGAAAGGTCATGAACGAGCAGTATACCTATATTCTGTATGAACACCCTGAACTGGATCTGGAGACTGTGTACCTGCTGGACCAGGTGCAGAAGGGGAATGGACAGGACCTTTCAAAAGACGCGATTGCCCATTTGCGGAAGTACAAGCTGGTGGAGGGCAGAGCAAATCATCTGTTTCTGTCCGCGGAGGTGGCAAAGACCGTGGAGAGTGAGGCCCAGTATATTCGCAACAGAGCCTTCGACGACAAATATTATCAGGATATGATCGTTGACTATTTGAAAGAGTTTGGCATGGGTAAGAAGAAAGATTTCCGAAAGCTGCTCATGGACAAATTCCCCGACGTGTTGACCATCGAACAGAAGGAGCGTAAAATCTTGACCCTGCTCACGGCGCTGAAACGGCAGGGGAAGATCGACACAGATTCTGATAATCCGAGGACCTGTCATTGGGTCTTGAAAAAGTGATATGTTGTGATCTCGTTTGAAATTGGTTTGGAATCTGGTTTGATTAGATACGCAGAAGTCATTGCAGAAGGCAATACGAGGCGCTTTGAAACCGGATTCTGCCCATATACAGCACTTTCTTGAATTTGTTTGGTTTGATCCTGGTTTGGTTTTGCGTCAAAACTGGTTTGAATGTGTATAGGGTAGTGAACGGCCAATGATACCAATATAAGCTACGTGGAATGGTATAAGAGCGAATTTGCTGTGTGGGCGGAATTGACATGGGAGACTAGACTATTTGTAAAGGAAAACCTTATTATGAACAACGACTTACAAGTTTATCCAATAAGTGGTGTTGATCCATCCTTGGTGGGGTGCACCATTGGAGGTTGGGAAGTCAAACGTGCCTGTACAAAATCTGATGGAGATTCCCCTATTAGTGAGAACTTATAGCGAACGACATAATTAAATTTACTTTGACATAGTCAGATTCATATGGTATGATTTTAGCAGGAGGGATGTGCCATATGAATAGTCGTAAATATCACACTGACCCAGAAATCCTGCTTGCTCAAGGTCAAGCAATTATGTCGTCCTCCGATGAATCAAAGTATCTCTTCCGCGTATTTGCTGT
>CALWXG010000081.1 GCA_944385435.1 uncultured Oscillospiraceae bacterium | reverse complement strand
GAATGGCTGCGCTATTCTGTGGAACGGCTGAAAGAAGATGGCCGGGAGGATTTGCTGCGGCACTACCTCATAGATTAAAAATCACAAAGAATTGCATTTCGACATTTTTCCTGCTATAATTGAAAATGGATTAATGTAGGTAGGGAGGTTCCGATGTGATAAAAAGGATTCATGTTGTAAAGTATAGAAAGCTCGAAAATATGGATTTAGAGTTTTCTAAGGGAATAAATGTGATTTCTGGAACTAATGGCACCTGCAAAACTTCCCTACTACATATTGTAAGTAATGCTTATCAAGCAGTAACCAAAAAATGCGAGTGGCTTCAAGACTCTTCGTGTTTAGATGTCATTAAGCAGATTAATAGCTCAACAAATCCTAAAATCGAAGCACTCACAAAGGGCGATAAAACGTATAACGATCCAGCTAACGGAGTTAAAGGAACACTTTTTTCTGTTGAGTATTATGGTCATGCTTCTTTGGAATTTAGAAAGCACAATTCTAAACTTAGTAATAGATATGCTGTAAAGCCCTGGTATCGTCCAGGAACAACGGAAAAGCTTCCCTTTTGTCCGGTAATATATCTTGGATTAACAAGATTGTATCCTTTTGGAGAATATCTTAATGATGATGCTGTTGAAAGGTTAAAGAAGAATTTACCGCCTGAATATCAGAAAGAGATAGCGATAATTTATCAGCGCCTAACTGGAATTAATATTTCATCTGCCAGCCCGCAGAAGATGGGAGATATTAAAACAAGAGCAGATTTTGAAAGTGATAAAGCTGGTATTGATTCAAATACAATCTCTGCTGGAGAAGACAATCTCTTTATAATTATAAGTGCATTGGTTTCACTACGTTATTATTATGAAAATATTGTGAGTAATAATGAAGTCGAAAGTATTCTGCTAATTGATGAATTTGATGCCACATTGCATCCTTCATTGCAATTTAAATTGTTGGACTTATTTAGGGAATATTCATTAAATTATAAAATTCAAGTTATTTTTACAACACATAGTCTATCAAGTGTAGAATATGCACTAAAGAAAAAAGACAACGTTATATATCTCATTGATAATATTACGTCTGTAATTAAGATGGACTCTCCTGACATTTACAAAATTAGAATGTATCTGCAAAATCAAACGCAGGATGACATATACTTGAGTAAAGCTATCCCATTATTTACAGAAGATAATGAAGCGAGAATTTTCTTAAACATTTTATTTGATTATTTTGAAGAAAAAGAGGTAGATTTTCCGCAGGTAAGACGATTCTTTCATTGTGTTGAGGCCAATATTGGCTCCGACAATTTGCGCGCAATTTTTAGTGACTCCTATTTATTAAAATCGACAATGAAATATATTTGTATATTGGATGGTGACCAACGCACAAATCTTGATCATTATACAATTACTTTGCCTGGTGGTGCGTCACCTGAAAAAGTAATTATGGATTATGCAATTTATCTTTATGATAATGATTCCGCTTTTTGGACAGCTCCTACTATCTTAGAGTTGAATTATGGAAAAGTGTATTTTAGAGATAATATTAAGCCTGATATTGACTATATCCCTGAAAAACTAAGAGAATTACGTGATGCAGGTGAAAAGACTCATGGTGTCGAAAGAGATTTAAGAAAAAAAGCATTTTTAAAACACCAGCGATTTTTCGAGCTCCTTTTCAAACAATGGCTTAATGATCCTGAAAATACAGATATGATAAACAAGTTTTACAGGAACTTAAACATCATGTTTAAGAAAGTGGCAGAGTTTTACGGAATTAATCCTCGTTTATGGAATATAAATTGAAATAAGGGTATAGGAGGTGAACTAATATGCCAAATACATATTCTCCGCTGCGCTATCCAGGTGGGAAAACCAAATTTTACGGTTATGTACGTGATATTTTAGAGTGCAACGATCTGCTGGGAGAAACATACATTGAGCCATTCGCTGGCGGAGCAGGTTTGGCATTAAAGTTGCTTCTTAATGATGACGTAAAACGTATTGTAATCAATGATTTTGATCCGGCTATTTATTGCTTTTGGTATAGTGTACTACATGAGCCGGGAGCTTTTTGCGATTTAATTATGAATGTTCCACTAACGCAGGAAGAATGGAAAATACAGCGGCAAATTTATTTGGAGCAGAATACTTTAGAGCCATTGCGCCTTGGTTTTGCAACATTCTTCTTGAATCGCACTAATGTATCTGGAGTTGTGAACGGGGGTATAATTGGTGGGCAGGATCAAAATGGCCCGTATAAATTGGATGCGCGATTTAATAGAATTACACTTTCCCAAAAGGTAGCACAAATCGCAGATAGAAAAAATCAAATTGTTGTTCTAAACTATGACGCAAAACAACTTCTTCAGCCACATGAGTTAAGGCGTTTTTATAAAGCATTTATAAATCTTGATCCACCTTATGTAAAGAAGGGACGCCAGCTTTATAAGAATGCTTTTTCTGAGGATGATCATAGAGAACTATCGAAATTGGTTTCTGCTTGTAAACGCAAATGGATCGTAACATACGATATTTGTCCTTTGGTCGCGGATTTGTATAGTGAATATCGAAGTAGCTATCTTGATGTAACGTATAGCGTACATTCGAGCCAGCGAGCTAAGGAGTACATCTTCTTTAGCGACAATTTAGTTTTGCCGGAAGCAATTACATTAAGAGTTTGAGATTATATTTTGTGTATGTGTTTGTCTTAAAATGAGTATAAAAATTAAAGCGGTCTCATGTATTAAGGGTGTGCATTTTCAAGGCAAAGAGATACAAAATATAGATATTCAAGCAAAAAAACAGCGGGAACAAACACCTCATGTTGTGTTTCCTGCTTTTTTGTTTCCGCCGTAATGTATGAAATGTTGTCCCTTTAGACAGTTCTGGAGACCCCGGGAACCTTGAAGTACAAGGCTCCCGGGGTTTTCTCTTTGCGCTTGTCTGCAGATCTTCTGGCGGGCATTGGGTCTGGAGAGAAAAAGAGACTCAGTCCTGTCTGGACGCGGCAGCGGCGACCATCTGTGCCATCAGATTCAAAAAGCGCCGCAGAGCGGGATTGCGCTGGCCGGGCAGATAAGCGATGCCGTAAGATAAGGGAGCAAAGTCTGAAATCGGGACGCAACATAGTCCGTCGGTCCGGGCGGTGGGCAGATCGGCGACAATGGATACGGCATAGCCGGATTGCACCAGGGTGCGGGCAATTTCCAGATTGTCGCAAAATAGCAGTTCGTCGGTTCCGCGGCCGGTGGTGGCCTGGCTCTGGGCAGAGAACAGGCCCGGAGGGTAGACCTGGGGCGGGCACACTGTGATCCGTCCCCCTTTGCGAAGCTGTGCCAGAGTGATTTGCTGATGCCTGGCCAGGGGATGTTCCTTTCTGCACAGACACACGATGGGGCACCGGATCAGCTCGCGATAGGAGATTTTGGCGGACAGAGGCTCCTGAAGCGTAAACATGGCCTGAATGGCGCCCTCTTCCAAGAGGTTTTTCAGGGAGGGAAAGGGACTCATCCGCAGGATGGGGAGCAGTTGGGGAAACTCATTCCTCAGCTGCTCCAGCGGGGCGGCGAGGTAGTTGAGTTCCATGGAATTCCGGCACCCGATGCCGAGCCGGAGAGGGCGAGCCTGATTGGCCTCGTTGATCCTGACTTTGGATACCCCCGCAAGCTTCAGAATTTCACTGGCATATTGGAGAAATAAGTATCCGGCCTGGGTGAGCTGTACGGTTTTGCTGGTGCGGTGAAACAGCTTGGCACCCAGTTCATCCTCCAGCGTGCTGATCTGATGGCTGACGGCGGGCTGGGTGATCCGCAGCTGTTCCGCGGCCCGGGAGAAGTTCAGATGGTTGGCTACGGTGAGGAAGCATTCCAGCTGTGTGGTATTCAGACAAATCATCTCCTTTGAAGCGGCGAGTACTTTGTATAATGTAGAAAAACGATAAAAGATTTTTATTGATGATAGCACATTTGAATTTCACAATCAAGGACAATTGTGTTATAAAACAGTCAGGACAAGAAATGTTCCGGGCCTAACTGATTGGAAGGAGGTGGAGATCCGTGGCGATGGACAGAACAGCTCTGGCCTGTGCCAGCCGGCAGATTGGGTTCCAGCTGGAACTGAAGGCGAACCGGATTTTGGCGCTCAGGGATCTGACGGGAGCCCAAGGGCATATGCTGCAGTATATTCTGGATCATGCACAGACAGGAACTTCGCTGACTCAGATTCACAAGGACTTCGGCTATTCCAAGGCGGCATTGTCCGCGGTCCTGAAGCAGCTTCGGTCAAAAGGGTATGTGAGGGCGGAACCCTGCATGCAGGATGACCGGAAAAAACTGTTGTTCGGGACGGAAAAGGGACGGCAGCTCAAGTCCTTTTTGGATCAGGTGTTTCAGGAGGCCGGGGACCAGCTGTTCCGGGATTTTTCGGATCCGGATCTGGAAGAACTGGACCGGATACAGCAGAAAATGCTGAGGAATCTGGCGCAAGCGGCAGATTCCGTGAAGAACAGAGACTTTGATAAGGAGGCAATAACACCGTGAGACATGTACTGCGGCAATTGAAGCAATATAAAAAAGACACATTGCTGTGCATTGGCTCCACCACGCTGGAAGTGATTATGGAGATTCTGCTCCCCTTGATCACGGCGATGATCATCGATCAGGGCCTGGAGAAAAGCAATCTGTCTGCGGTATACCGCTTTGGTATCCTGATGGTGGCCATGTCTTTTCTGGCCCTGCTGTTTGGCGCGTTGGCGGGAAAATTTGCGGCCAGCGCATCCTCGGGGCTGGCGGCCAACCTGCGGGAGGCAATCTATGACAACATCCAGACCTTTTCCTTTTCCAACATCGACAAGTTCAGTGTACCCGGTCTGGTAACGCGGATGACCACGGACATCACCAATGTACAGATGGCGTTCATGATGGTGATCCGTGTGGCGGTGCGGGCGCCGCTGAACCTGGTGTTCAGTTACATCATGTGCCTGATTATCAGCGTGAAGCTGAGCCTGACCTTCCTGATTGCGGTGGTGTTCCTGATAATTGTGCTGGGTACCATCATGGTGGTCACCCTGAAGATCTTCGCGCAGGTGTTCCGGAAGTACGATGACCTGAACGCGGATGTCCAGGAGAATGTGTCCGCCATCCGGGTGGTGAAGGCGTTCGTGCGGGAGGACTATGAGGGAAAGAAGTTTTCCAAGGCCTCGGACGCCCTGTATCAGCTCTCGGTCAGGGCGGAAAAGCTGCTGGCTTTCAACAACCCCGCCATGATGATCGCGGTGTACTTCTGCATTATCATGGTGTCCTGGCTGGGGGCCCAGTTCATTGTGGGCGGCAGCCTGTCCACCGGCGATCTCACCAGCCTGTTCAGCTACATCATGTCCCTGCTGATGTCTCTGATGATGCTGTCCATGGTGGTGGTCATGATCTCCATGTCCCTGGCCAGCATCCGGCGGATTGACGAGGTGCTCAGCGAGACGCCGGACCTGAAGAACCCGGCGGACCCGGTGGAGAAGGTGGCCGACGGCTCCATCGACTTCGACCACGTGAACTTCTCCTATAAGCGGGGCAGCGGGAAGAACGCTCTGTCTGACATTGACCTGCACATCAAATCCGGCGAGACCATCGGGGTAATCGGCGGCACCGGTTCCGGCAAGAGCAGCCTGGTAAACCTGATCTGCCGGCTGTACGACGTGGATGACGGCGCGGTAAAAGTGGGCGGCCTGGATGTGCGGAAGTACGATATGGAGGCCCTGCGCAACCAAGTTTCCGTGGTGCTGCAGAAGAACACGCTGTTTTCCGGTACGATTCTGGACAACTTGCGCTGGGGCAATCCGGAGGCCACAGAAGAGGAGTGCGTTGAAGCCTGTAAGGCCGCTTGCGCCGATGAGTTCATCGACCGCTTCCCGGACGGTTACAATACCCGCATTGAGCGGGGTGGCAACAACGTGTCCGGCGGTCAGAAGCAGCGGCTGTGCATTGCCCGGGCGCTGCTGAAAAAGCCTAAGGTGCTGATCCTGGACGACTCCACATCCGCTGTGGACACCGCCACCGACGCCAAGATCCGGGCGGCTTTTGCCCGGGAAATCCCAGGCACCACCAAGATCATCATCGCCCAGCGCATCTCCAGCGTGCAGGATGCCGACAGGATTCTGGTGCTGGACGACGGGAAGATCAATGCCTTTGACACCCATGAAAACCTGCTGAAGACCAACGCCATCTACCAGGAGATCTATGAGTCCCAGATCAAGGGCGGCGGCGACTTCGACCAGCCGGCGTGAGAGGAGAAACGTGCGCTATGAATCAAATCAATGCAAAACGGGACAGCACCAAAGTGCTGCGCCGGGTGATCGGATATATGCTGCACCACTATAAATACCTGTTTGCCCTGGTAATTGTGTGCATTCTGATCAACGCGGTCTCCTCCGTAGTGGGAGCCAGCTTTCCCCAGACCCTGGTGGACGACTACATCGAGCCCATGCTGGTCAGCGGCTCCACTGACTTCAGCGGCCTGGCCCAGCAGATCATCCGTCTGATCTGCATCATGGCCGTGGGTGTGGTGGCGGCCTATTGCTACAACCGCATCATGGTCAGTGTGAGCCAGGGCACCATGCGCCAGTTGCGGGACGACCTGTTCCACAAGATGGAGGCACTGCCCATCAAATATTTTGACACCCACGCCCATGGCGACATCATGTCGGTGTACACCAACGACGTGGACACTCTGCGCCAGCTGCTCAGCCAGTCCATCCCGCAGATCATCAACTCCCTGATCACCATGACAGCCACCCTGGTGATGATGCTCTATCTGAACTGGGTGCTGACCATCATTTCCATTGTGACGGCCCTGATTATGCTGGCGGTTACCGTGAATTTTTCCAAACTGTCCGGGAGGTATTATGTCCGCCAGCAGCGGGATCTGGGCGCTGTGGACGGTTTCATTGAGGAGATGCTGGACGGCCAGAAGGTGGTCAAGGTCTTCTGCCACGAGGAGGAGGCCAAGGCCGATTTCCGGAAGGTGAACCAGGACCTGCGGGAGAGCGCCGACAAGGCAAACCGGTACGCAAACCTGCTGATGCCCATCAACGCCAACATCGGCTGGCTGAGTTATGCGGTCATGGCCATCGTGGGCGCTGTCCTGGCCATCAACGGCATGGCAGGGGTGACGCTGGGCACGGTCATCACGTTTGTGGGCCTGAACAAGAGCTTTACCAACCCCATTACCCAGGTGAGCCAGCAGGTGAACTTCGTGGTCACCGCCGCCGCCGGCGCGGGCCGTGTCTTTGACCTGATGGATGAGACGCCGGAAGCTGACGAGGGGTATGTGGAACTGGTCAACGCCAAAGAGGATGCAAAAGGGCAGCTGCACGAGGCGGATCACCGCACCAACGTGTGGGCCTGGAAGCATCCCCACAAGGCGGAGGGCACCATCACCTACACCAGGCTGGAGGGCAGCGTGGTGTTTGAGCACGTGGACTTCGGCTATGATCCGGGGAAATTGGTGCTCCACGACATCAGCCTGTGGGCCAAACCGGGACAGAAGATTGCCTTCGTGGGGGCCACCGGCGCAGGCAAGACTACCATCACCAACCTGATCAACCGTTTTTATGACATCGCCGACGGCAAGATCCGGTATGACGGCATCAACATCGGCAAGATCAAGAAGGATGACCTGCGCCGTTCTCTGGGCATCGTGCTTCAGGATACCCACCTGTTCACCGGCACGGTGATGGAAAACATCCGCTATGGCAACCTGGAGGCCAGCGACGAGGAGTGCATGGCCGCTGCCCAGCTGGCCAATGCCGACGGCTTTATCCGCCGCCTGCCGGACGGCTATCAGACCATGCTCACCGGGGACGGGGCCAACCTGTCCCAGGGTCAGCGGCAGCTGCTGGCCATTGCCCGGGCCGCTGTGGCCGATCCCCCGGTGCTGATTCTGGACGAGGCCACCTCCTCCATCGACACCCGTACCGAGAAGCTGGTGCAGGACGGCATGGACGCGCTGATGACCGGCAGAACCACCTTTGTCATCGCCCACCGGCTGTCCACGGTGCGCAACTCCGACTGCATCATGGTCATGGAGCAGGGGCGGATCATTGAGCGGGGCACCCATGACGAGCTCATCGAGAAAAAAGGCAAGTACTATCAGCTGTACACCGGCAACTTTGCAGAGGAACCGGCATAACCTGAAAGCAGAACACAGCAAGGGCATCCGGGCCGTGAGGCCTGGATGCCCTTGCTGTAGTTATACGGATTGAAGAACGGCCTCCGCCACCCGGATGCCGTCCACCGCGGCGGAGGTGATGCCCCCTGCGTACCCCGCCCCCTCGCCGCAGGGGTAGAGCCCGGCCAGGGCGGGAGATTGAAACGTCTCGCCCCGGAGGATGCGTACCGGGGAGGAGGAGCGGGTCTCCACGCCGGTGAGGACGGCGTCCGGACAGGCAAAGCCGCGCAGCTTCCGGTCAAAGATGGGCAGGGCCTCTTTCAGCGTGTCCAGCACATAGCCGGGCAGGGCGCCGTCCAGGCTGCCCCAGGCGACGCCGGGGTGGTAGCTGGGCAGTACCGCCCCGGGCCCGGCGGAGGGCCTGCCGGCCAGAAAATCCCCCACCCGCTGGGCGGGGGCGTGAAAGACGGGACGGGACGGGTCAAAGAGGGCGGGGGCGCCGCCGGTGCCCAGTTCCCAGGCCGCCCGCTCCCACTTCTCCTGGAAGCGCACCCCGGCCAGGGGATCCTCTCCGCCGAAGTCCGCCGGCGTGACCCCCACCAGGAAGCCGCCGTTGATGTTCTGCCCGTCCCTGGCCCGCAGGGACATGCCGTTGGTGACCACCTGGCCGTAGTCGCTGGCGGCGGCCACCACCTGACCGCCGGGGCACACGCAGAAGGTGAAGGCGGACCGCCCGGAGGGCAGGTGGCAGGACAGCTTATAGTCGGCGGCAGGCAGCCTGTCCCAGAAGGGACCGAACTGGGCCCGGCTGATGAGCTCCTGGCTGTGCTCGATGCGCACGCCGATGGCAAAGCTCTTGGGCTGCAGGGGCAGACCGGCGTCAAAGAGCATCCGGAAGGTGTCCCGGGCGGAGTGGCCGGGGGCCAGGATGAGGGTGTCGCAGGGCAGTTCATAGGGGCCGGTCTCCGTCATGACCGTGACGGCACTCAGCTGTCCGGCCTGGGACCTGAGGCCCCATAGCTGGTGCTCAAACCGGATGTCCGCGCCCAGAATCAGCAGCTCCTGACGCATGGATTTCACCACCTGACGCAGCAGGTCGGTGCCGATGTGGGGCTTGTGGGACCAGCGAATGTCCTCCGGCGCGCCGTGGGCGACAAAGGTGTCCAGCACATGGGAGATGCGGCTGTCGTGGGTGCCGGTGGTGAGCTTGCCGTCGGAGAAGGTGCCGGCGCCCCCCTCTCCGAACTGGACGTTGGAGGTGCGGGACAGCTGCCCCGTGTGCCAGAAGTGCTCCACGTCGGCGGTGCGCTCGTCCACCGCCCGTCCCCGCTCCAGCAGGATGGGGGGCACTCCCGCCCGGGCCAGGGTGAGGGCGGCGAACAGCCCCGCCGGCCCCATACCCACCACCACAGGGGGCAGCGGAGAGGCACGGCGGACTTCCGGAAGAGCATAGGGATGCTCATCCAGAGGCTGGACGTGTTTCAGGCCTCTGCGCAGGAGCGAGGATTCATGCCGCGCCCTGACCTTGACCGAGCACATCAGATGGACATCCTGTTTCTTTCTTGCATCGATGGATTGGCGGGTGAGGGCCAGCTCCAGAATGTCGCCGGGCGGGATGCCGAGGACTTTGGAGACCTTGCGGCGCAGAGCCTCCGGCCCATCCCCCACCTCCAGACGCAGGTTGGACAGCTGCAGCATATCACAGCACCGCCGATCCGTTGATGGTCATGCGGAACTCCAGACCAAAGTACTCCGCCGCCTTCCGGCACAGGATCATACGGTTCATGAAGATCTCAAAGTAATCCATGACAGAGGAGATCTCTGTGTCAATGGTCAACTCCAGGGTGAGCGTTTTGGCCTGGAGGTCCAGCTTCAGGTCAGAGCGCTCCACGGCATAGTTCACCCGGTCGTGAATGTCAAAGCTGATGGTGGCCCGGTTGCGCACCCGGCTGCGGCGCACGTCGGTCTTGTCGGCCAGAATGAGGGCGGCGGCCACGGCGTTCACCGGGTAGGCGGTGCCCTCGTCGTGGTTGCCGATGGCGGTGATGACCACAGCCACGTCCTCCGGTGTCATGCCCATCTTGTCCAGGATGCGGAAGGCCATCACCGCACCGCTCTGCGCGTGATCCACCCTGTTGACCACATTGCCGATGTCGTGCATATATGCGGCAATGCGGGCCAGTTCCACCTGCCGAGGGTCATAGCCCAGCTGGGTGAGAAGTTCGGAGGCCGTTTGGGCGCACCGGTTTACATGGGGGAACGAGTGCTCGGTAAAGCCCAGCGCAATCAGGGAGGCGTCGGCCTGGGTAATGTAGGTGCGGATCTCTGCACTGTTTTTAATGGCTTCAAAATTGGGTTCCATTGGCAAGCTCCCTCAAATCATATGGAGTAGTCTGGTAAACGTAGTAGTTCAGCCAGTTGGTGTACAGCAGCTGCCCTGCCGAGCGCCAGTTGACGATGGGTTCCAGGCTTGGGTCGTCGTTGGGGAAATAGTGCTGGGGGACAGCAATGTTCAGACCTTTGTTGACGTCGCGGAAATACTCCTGGGCCAGGGTGTCCGGGTCGTATTCCGGGTGGGCGAAGACGAAAAAGCGCCGGTTGTCAGAGCTCTTTACCCCGAACACTCCGGCTTCCTCCGATGTGGCCAGCAGCTCCAGCTCGGGGACCTTCAGAATGTCGTCCAGGGCGACCTCCGTATAGCGGGAGTGGGGAGCGTAAAACCGGTCATCAAAGCCCCGGAACAGAGGAGAACGTTTGCGGATGATATCATGCTCGTAGATTCCAAAGAGCTTTTGGGGCAGAGAACGTTTGGGAATGCCGTAATGATAGTAGAGTCCGGCCTGGGCGCCCCAGCAGATGTGGAGGGTGGAGTGGACGTGCGTGCGGGTCCACTTCATGATCTCGCACAGTTCGTCCCAGTAATCCACATCCTCGAATTCCAGGTTCTCCACGGGGGCGCCGGTGATGATCATGCCGTCGAAGTTCAGATTCCGCACCTGCTCAAAGGTGGTGTAGAAGGAATCCAGGTGCTGAGCATCGGTATTCTGCGCCACGTGGCTGATGGTCTTAAGCAGCTGGACGTGGATCTGCAGCGGCGTATTGGAGAGCTTGCGCAGGATCTGGGTTTCCGTGACAATCTTCGTGGGCATCAGATTGAGAATGAGCAGATTCAATGGACGGATGTCCTGGTGCAGAGCGCGGTGCTCTGTCATGACGAAGATGTTTTCACTCTCCAGAACGCTGGTGGCTGGAAGAGAGTCTGGGATACGAATGGGCATGAGCATACCTCCGGAATCACGATACATTAATATATAAAGAAGATGTACAAAAGCATACCACAACCATGCTCGAAAAGCAATGGAGGGAGGCTGCGAAAAAAATCCGAAAAAAATGAAATTTGGTGTTGACAAGCGGGGAGTGATTTGCTATACTAATCGAGCGCCTGACGGGAAGGCAAGAACGGAAGCGAACAAGCGTGAGGGATCACGAAAAAGTTCGAAAAAAGGTC
>CALWXG010000080.1 GCA_944385435.1 uncultured Oscillospiraceae bacterium | reverse complement strand
GCCGTATTACAGTGCGGCCTTCAGGGATTCCACCATGTCAGTGCGCTCCCAGGGCAGATCCAGCTCCGGGCGGCCGAAGTGGCCGTAAGCGGCGACCTGGCGGTAGATGGGACGGCGCAGGTCCAGACGGCGGATAATGGCGGTGGGACGCAGGTCAAAGAGCTGATCCACCACGTCCTCCAGTTTGACATCGGACACGGTGCCGGTGCCAAAGGTGTCCACCCGGACGGAGACGGGGCGGGCCACGCCGATGGCGTAGGCCAGCTGCACCTGGCAGCGGTCGGCCAGGCCGGCGGCCACGATGTTCTTGGCCACCCAGCGGGCGGCATAGGCGGCGGAGCGGTCCACCTTGGTGGGATCCTTGCCGGAGAAGGCGCCGCCGCCGTGGGGGGCGGCGCCGCCGTAGGTGTCCACGATGATCTTGCGGCCGGTGAGGCCGGAGTCACCCTGGGGACCACCCACCACGAAACGGCCGGTGGGATTGACGTAGATCTTGGTATCCCCGTCCAACAGGTCTGCGGGCAGGGTGGGCTGGATGACCAGCCTGATCATGTCCTCCCGGATCTGCTCCAGGCTCACGTCGGGGTTGTGCTGGGTGGAGAGCACCACGGCGTCGATGCGCACGGGGTTGCCGGCGTCGTCATACTCCACGGTGACCTGGCTCTTGCCGTCGGGCCGCAGGTAGTTCACCAGACCCTCCTTGCGCACGGCGGTGAGCCGCTGAGCCAGCTTGTGGGCCAGGGAGATGGGCAGGGGCATGAGCTCCTCGGTCTCCCGGCAGGCGTAGCCGAACATCATGCCCTGGTCGCCGGCGCCGCCGTCCAGATCGTCGGTCATCTCACCCTCTTTGGCCTCGAGAGCCTTGTCCACGCCCATGGCGATGTCGGGGGACTGCTCGTCGATGTTGGTGATGACGCCGCAGGTGTCGCAGTCAAAACCGTATTTGGCCCGGTTATAGCCGATATCCCGCACAACGTTCCGGGCGATTTTGGGGATATCCACATAGCAGCTGGTGGTGATCTCGCCCATGATGTGGATCAGGCCGGTGGAGGCGGTGGTCTCACAGGCCACACGGGCGTTGGGGTCCTGGGCCAGGATGGCGTCCAGGATGGCGTCGGAAATCTGGTCGCAGATTTTATCGGGGTGACCTTCCGTCACCGATTCAGAGGTAAACAGTCGCTTGGCCATGGGTCATTCAATCCTTTCTGTTCTGTACGCGGATAGACAAGAAAAACCCCGCCGGCGGCGGGGCAGTGGGTGTTCTGATCCTCATCTTGCGTTTCCGCCGGAATTGGCACCTTGCAGCGCAGGTTGCCGTGGTATCATCGGGCCGATCCCTCAACCACTCTTGATAAGGCAATATACAATTGCGATGGAAATTATAGTCGCGGGGCAGACGGTTGTCAATGACTGATTGGACACAAGTCGAAAATTGTCACTCTGAAGTGGGAAAAACAGGGACTCTGCCCCGGTTTTTTGCCGGAAATCAGGAAATCGGGCGGAACGGAGATGAAAGGCAGGGGAGGGCCGCGCACGGAGTGTCCGCAAGCAAGTCTGCCGCAGGTGCCGGGCCGGTCAGCCTCTGCTCCGGGCTCTTCCGCCGGGGGAGTGGTCCGGATTGCCGCTTTGCCCCAGGGGCTTTGAACGGGAGAAGGCGCACCGACAACATGCAAGGCCGCCGGGCCATTTGCCCGGCGGCCTTCAGAACGCTAAGGGATCAGATCCTGTTCCAGCTCCGGGAGCAGGAGTTCCTGATAGCCGGCCAGCCCCTGTTCCAGGATATCGGACGCCAGGCCGGCCAGCGGGGTCGCGTCACAGCCCCGCAGCAGGGTGCGGCTGGCTTCGGATACCGGCACCTGGGAGCGGCAGCGCAGGTAGTCTGCCGGGGTCATGTGCCAGAAGTGCAGACGGCCCGGGTAGCGGGACCAGAGCTGCAGGGCGATGGACAGGCCCTTGCCGTCAAAGTCTCCGGAGTAGTACAGCTGGGTGCCGGAGGCGTACAGCAGATCCAACAGACGCAGGACCGCCACCTGGGGCTGCCCGGAGGTGCAGATCAGCGGGGAGTGAAAGCGGGACGCCCGGTCGCACAGCTGGGAGAAGACCATCTGGTTTTCCACCAGAAAGACCTTCCCGCTGGGGCTGTCCGCGCGGTACAGGGCGGACAGGTTGGTGAGGGTCAGGGTGCAGATCTCCCTGCGGGTGCGGAAGACCTGGTAGCCGGGGTGCTCCCCCTCCTGGCCGAACAGGCGCACGCCGACCAGAGTGACGCTGCTGGAGATGCTGTCGCACAGGATGCCGTTGGCGTAGCACAGCGCGTCCCTGCGTTCCGCGCTCTCCGGATGGCTCTGATTGCTGCGCAGGGCCAGCAGGTGGAGAAGCAGTTTCCCGCTGAGGGTGTCCGCATCCAGGGCATGGGGGTCAGAGGTGGCGTTGGCGCTGAGGACGGCCAGTCTCACGTTTTCGCCCGGATGTTCCTCCAGCCACTGGATGCTGCGGCAGACCTGAAGCAGGGCCCGCGCAGCCTGGTCCGGATCTTCCGACACCGCCTTCTGGACCAGGCAGTAGCCGGAGCCCCGGCGGCGGGTCAGCTCGTCCAGCCAGCCCAGGCACAGCTGACTGCGGCAGCCCTCCCGGGCCTGGGCAACCGCCCGGGCCAGCTCGCCCTCCAGCTGGCTGCGCTGTTCCCGTCTGGTCTGAATGGAAGTGTGGAAGTACTCCTCCAGCAGGTCCCGCAGGGTGACGCCCCGGTAGGGTGTCTGCTGCAGAGCTGCTTCAAACTCCTCGCTTTTGAAGGTGAGGGGAGGGTAGAAGGGCCGGCCGAACAGGGCCCGGGCGGCATCGCACTCCTCCGGCGCGGCGTCAGACAGGCGGATGGTGCCCGAGGGCTTCCCGTAGCTGCGGTATTTGGCCAGAAGCAGCTTCAGCATCCGGTGATAGGCGGGGCGCTGCCGGAAATAGGAGGCGCACTGACGGACGGCGTCTCTCATGACTCCTCCTCCACGGCCACGCGCAGCCCGCCGTTCCAGTGGTAGCGCAGAATGGTGACCACCGAGGCGTTGGAAGGCCGGTGCAGCTCGGCGATGTCCAGATTGTCCACCGTGGAGTAGCAGCCCCACAGGGCCTGGGAGTTCATGATGTAGTCGAAGTCCATGGTCCGGACCAGCTCGAACATGGAGCTGATGTTCCGCTCGTCCACGCCGGCAAAGGCCTCGTCCAGGGCCAGCATCCGGGGTGCGGCCTCGCTGGCCTTCTTGTACTGGGCGGATACGGCGGCAAACAGGGGCACGTACATGGCCATGGCCTTTTCGCCGCCGCTGAATTTGTTGAAGGCCCGGTCGGTGAGCTCCCGGCGGGGTTCTCCGACTTTTTCGAAGAAGAGGATGAACTCGTACCAGTTCCGGTAATCCAGTACCTGGCGGATGAGGTCTGCGTAGTTGACGGCCTGGTCCTGGAGGGAGGCCTCCTCCCGCGCCTTCCGGACCTTGGTGCGGAAGTGGGAGGAGACTTTTAGGCTGTCCTCGGCGGTGACGAGGCCCCGGTCCTTGTTCAGCAGGGTGACCAGCTGGGCGGTGTCCAGTTCCGCATCCCCCTCCGCCCGCTTCGGTTTCCAGTCCAGGCGGAAGGTGAGGCCCATGGAGGTGTCCAGGGCGGCCATCAGGGCGGTCATATTCCGGGTCCACTGCTGGCTCTCCTCGATGCGCAGGCGCAGGGTGTGGCTGACGGTCTCGGTGAGGATGTTCTCGAACAGCTCCCGGTCTTTTTCCTCCAGAACGGTGGAGGTCATGTCAATATCGGACTGCAGTTCCCGGATGAAGTCGTATATGGACAGCTCCCGGCTCTCCACCTGCAGGGTGATGCTCAGCCGCTGGCGCAGCATGCCGGGCTGGGAGGGATCGTCGAAGATCAGCTCGATTTTCGGGTGGTACTTCAGCAGGGTGTTGTTGTGCTGCTGGTAGTTGTTGCGCAGTGCGTCCCCCAGGCGCTCCGGGGAGCGGTCCCGGTCAGCGGCGGGCACACGGGCATAGGCCTCCTGGGCGCACTGCACCATGGACTCCCGGTTTCCCACAGTGTGGAAACCCAGATCCAGATCCTCCGCAAAATAGCGCTCCAGATCCTCTTCCACGGCCAGGGCGGCGTCCAGAGCCTGCTGGCGCTGCCGGAGGATGGAGCAGGTGTTGCTGCGCCGCTCTTCCAGGCGGGAACAGGTGGTGCCGGCCAGTTCCTTGGCGGCCTGCTGGCGGTTGATTTCCTCCTCCAGCTCCGCCAGACGCCGGGCCCGGGCCTGGTTTTCGGGGAGGTTGAGAAATGTCTCGATCTCCCGGATTCCGGCCAGGGCCAGCTCCGCCATGGCGGAGCGCTGCTGGTTCATCTTCCGCTGGGCATCGGCCTGGTCCCGGAGTTCGTCGGCTGTGTTCCGGGTTTCCTCCGCGGACTGGGCGGCATATTTCAATTTGTTGGACACCTCAGCCAGATCGGAGAGACGGTCCTGATACTGTTCGGCGGCGTCCTGGGCCTCTTCAAAGGCCTGGATGGTCCGCTCGTAGGGCAGGCCGTAGCTCAGCTCACGGGATTGCTGCTCCACCCGCATCATCGCCTGTTTGGCGCCCCGCTCCTTCTCCATGCGCAGGTTCCGCTCCTCCTCCGCCAGGGCCAGCGCCCGGCGGGCCTGCTCCAGCATGCTCAGGGCCTGGTCCAGATCCCCTGCCAGGGGCAGGTTGTCCCGCTCCTCCCGGAGCAGGTCCAGGCGGGCGGAGTATTGCTCTGCCTCTGTCTGGCAGGCCGCCAGCCGGGCGAGCAGCTGCTCCACCTGAGCTTCCTTTTCCGCCACCTGGCGCTGGTGGTTGGCCCGCCGGGCGGCGGCGCCCACAAAGCCGGCGGGCTGCTCGGCCTGACTGCAGCCCCGGATCATGCCGCAGCGGAACCTGCCGTCGGGCAGCAGGGCGGTCTCCGCCCCGGCATCGGAGCGGGAAATGCTCTGCAGGCAGGACAGGACTGCGGCCCGCAGCTGCTCCCCGCCGTCCGGGACCAGTGCCTGGATGGGATCAGGTACTGGTGCGCCGGGGAGCAGGAAGCGGTCCGGATACTCCTGCAGCAGATCCTGGATGTCCGAACGGTTTTCCTCCGGGACCACCAGGGCGTCCAGCAGGCCGGAGTCGGACAGCTGGGCCTCCAGCAGATCCCGGTCCGCGGCAGCCAGGTCCGGGGCAAAGTCCACCACCTCGTACAGTGCGGCGTGGGGGATGCCCCGCATGACCAGCTGAATCCGGGTGGCCTGGATCTGTCCGCGCCGGTCCGGCACGGGATCGGGCTGCGCCCGGAGTGTTTTCAGCTCCTGCCGGGCGAGGTCAGCTTCCCGCTTCAGCCGGCTGCATTCGTTATCCGCCCGGACTCTGAGCTCCTGGACGGCGCTCCAGAAGGACTGGAAGCGGGCATCCAGCAGATCCCGGATGGGGGTCCAGTCCGCGGGGACCTGGTACAGGGATACCATCCGTTTCAGGGCGGACTGATCCTCCGGCCCCAATTTCAGCTCCTGCGTTCCGTCCAGCCAGCGGGCCAGCTGCTCCAGCAGGCGGTCCCGCTCCCGGCGCTCCTGCTGCTCCGCGTCCCGAAGCGTGCCCCGGGCCTGATACTCCGCGGTGCTGGCCTGATCCAGCGCCTGGCAGGCGGCATCGTATTCCGCCCGGGTCCTCTCCAGTTCCTCCAGGCAGGCCAGGGTGTCCGAGATCTGTTTCCTTCTGCGCTGCAGCGCGCTGCGCAGAGCCTGGCGCAGAGTCTCCTCCCCACCGGCGCAGGTGCGCCCTGTGGCGAGGTACTGCTGATGCTCCTCGCCCATGTCCAGCAGATGGTTCAGGGCTTCCAGCTCATCCAGACCGGTGTCCCGGGCCAGACGGGTGTCCTCCAGTTCCTGAAGCTGCTGGCGCAGTCTGGTCTCCAGACGGCTGATCTGATCCCTCTGGCGCTGGAGCTGCTCCTCCCCCTGTTCCAGCTGCTGCCGGTGCTGACGGTACAGCTCCTGCTCATGCTCCAGCTGGGTCCGCTTGGAGGACAGATCGTCTTCACCCATGGCGGCCCGCTGGGTTCTGGCCTGGGCCAGACGGGCCTGGGATTCCTCCAGAAGGCGGTGGTTCTGCTCCAGCTCCTCCTCCAGGTGCTTCAGCGTCTCCTGCTCCTCCTGAAGCTGCTTGTTCAAACGCAGGGTGTCCCCGTGGGCGTTGAAGTAGGCCTGGCCCTTCATGCCCAGAATGTACTGGTTGTAACGGTTGTACTCGTTGCGGATGGTGACGGCGTCCTGCATGGCGGCGCGGTAGTCCCGCAGCGTGTCCTCCAGGGCGTCCATGCGCTCCATGGTGCTGACCATGGCGGAGAGGTCCTCATCGGTGAGGACCTGAAGGGATTCGTTGAGAACTTTTTTGACCTCCGAGGGGCGGAAGGCCTCCTTGGACAGCTTCGGGGTGCGCACCTTGATGAGCAGCTGGATCAGCTGATCGTACTGACGGATGTCCCGGAACTGAAACACCCGCTCATTCACCATCTGCTTGTAGGCGCCGGGGCTCTCCGCCCAGCTGCCGCTGTCGTTGATCAGATTGCGCAGCTTCTGCTTGGTCAGGGGGAGCAGCTGGCCGCCCAGCGTCTCATAGAGCTGCACGCCGTCCGGCCCGATGCGGCGCCCGTCGCCCAGGCAAAAGCCCCAGAAGTCCATGTTCTTGCCCCGCTGGGCCCGCAGGCCGATCCCGATGGTGAGGTATTCCTCCACGTCCTGCTTTTTAAACTCCAAATAGAGGTATCCCGTGGACTCTTCCCGGTCGTTGTCCCCCAGGAGGTAGTAGTCCATTTTCCGGTCCCGGGTTCCGAAGGGGTCCAGACGTTCCGGACTGCGGTTCCCGTCCAGAAGAAAGGGGATAAAACTCTGAGTGGTGATGGATTTTCCGGAACCGTTGTTGCCCCGGAGCAGAATGTGCCCGTCCTCCAGCAAAAACTCCTCCCGGTCATACAGCCAGAAGTTGAGGAATCCCAGCTTATGCATCTTCCAACGCTTCACCATTGTGTGTATCCCCCTGTTCACAGAAATCGGACGGATAGCGTCCGGTCCATTTGCCGATGGCCGGGCAGAGAATCAGCCGGTCCTCCCGCCGCTCCAGCAGCATCCAACCGGCCATGAATTCCAGAAGCTCCTGGCACAGCGCGTCCGGCGACAGCTCCCGCAGGCGCTTGCCCCAGCCGGCGGCGAACGCACCCCGGCACCGGGCCACTTCATACTGAAATTCCCGGCGGGTCATGGAGACCGTATCGTCCTCCGACCTGGGATAGACGCCGGCCAGGATCTGTTCCCGGAGCTGGCCGCACAGCAGCAGCGCCGCATCGGACAGGGCCAGGTCCCTGGGGTAATACAGCCCGAAGCGGTCGTCCTCGGACAGGACAAAGAAGGCGCCGTTCTTATGCACCTGAAGCTCTCCGCCGATGGCGTCGTCCAGGTGACGGTTTACCCACTGCCGCTGGTTTTTCACGTAGTCGTAATCGCTGCGGTTTTCCTCCGACCAGTACAGGGCGGGGGCCAGTGCCAGCTGGCGGTATACCCGTTGGCTGCGGCGGCGTCCCCGGTTGGACTCCTCACCCTCCCAGGAGAAGGCCTCAAAGTCCCCGGCAGACTGGCAGTGGAGGATATCCCGGCCGAAGTGAACGGGAAAGTGGCGGGACAGGCCGGTGTTCTCATAGAGGACCTCCTTATCCTGATCGTTGCGGAAATCCTCGCTGACGCCGTCGTAGACCAGAAGCATGCCCATCTGCTGGGCGTAATTCAGCACCCGCACCAGGGATTTGCGGTGGGGGAAACGGGTCCAGTCCACCGGGTAGATGCCGTCGGTCAGCGCCTCCAGGGACTGGGTCAGGGCGGAGAGCAGGAACTGTTCCCCGTCATCCAGATCGGACAGGAACAGCAGAAGCGCGCACAGCAGGCAGTAATCCATGGGTTCCTGAAAGCTCTGGATTCCCATCCAGGCCATGGACCTGGGCGGGACTTTCTCCAGCTTGATCACGGATTCGTTGACAATCAGATTCCAGCCCAGCTGTTCGTTGACAAACCGCTGGTATTGGGGCAGTGCCCGCTTGACTTCGAAATAAAGGTCCTTGTTGTCCTCCCGGGTGATCCAGAACCGGTCCAGAAGGGCGCGAATCTCATGCATGGTGATCCTCCCCAAAAATCAGTTTGCAGGACGGCATGGACAGCACGCCGTCCGTACACTGCAGCAGGCAGGTCCTGCCCGGCCGGTGCTCCAGCGTGAAGCCCTGCCCGTATTCCGTGAAGCCCCGGCGGTCCGGGCTCAGGTTGGCCAGGGCAATCCACGCGAGAAAGACCGTGCGCACCTCCGGGGAGACAGGGTGGTCCAGCGCCTCGAAATCCAGCGTACCGTCCTGGATGCAGCGCATGACCTCTTCTTTCAGCCGGCGTTCCCTGGCGAGAATTTCGGCCCGCTGGGCGGCCTTCTCCCTGCTCTTGTCTGCAAATCCGGTGCGGTCCATCCGTGGTTTGAAGGTTCTGGTCCTGGGCTGCAGGGCGAACTCCAGCGGCGGCTCCTCGTAGGTACTCAGATCAATGCGGTCGGTGGTCCGGTCTGCATTGACGGAGAAATGGCGGGCCTGTTGGGCTCCAAAGACCAGAGCGGAGAGCCGGTGGGCGTCCTCCAGGGTTTCGCAGCGGCTGAACAGGGTCATCAGGTGGCGCAGTTCCGCCTTGTTGCTGACGCCCAGGTTGCGCATCTGGACCAGAAGGGCGGCATTCTGCACCACCCGGCGGATGATCTCGTTGGTGACCTCCATGACCTGCCGTGCGGTGGAGTGCTTGCCCACGAACCAGTTCTGCAGGGACTGCCAGACGCCCTGGTCCCGCAGCTTCAGCTCCTCCTGCCAGGATCCGTCCTGCTCCTGCTGGGGCCGGGGGATCTCCAGTTCACTCTGGTAGACCCGGTCCAGAATCTGTGCCACCTGTTCCGGGGAGAAGCGTTCCAACTGAGCGCCGATCTGGGTGACACTGTTCTGGAGGTCCTGGATAAATTCCTCCAGATAGCGGATCAGCTGCTGCTTGTAGGCGATGAAATCGGCGGACTTCATCCGTTTTTCTGCATTGGGGCCGTAGAATTCCCGAAGATAATCCTGGTGATTCTGCCTGAGACGCTGGAAGTCGTCCTGAAGATCCTGCCACCAGCCGTTGATCTCCCGCAGAGAGAGGCTGTCCAGATGTTCTGCGGTGTGGAGCGCGGCCTGAATTCTGCGGAAGGCATTGGAGGACAGCCCGGCGGTGCGGGCACTGAGGGTTTCCAGAAGGATGGTCATGCGCTCCACTTCCAGAGCCACCGGAGACATCATGTACTGGAACTGGCGGTTCTTGAAATCGGCGACCGTGTAGACCTTGTGGGGGTCCTGGATGGGGGTGAGGTTCTTCCACTCCACCAGCTGGTTCAGGTCCGGGATCAGCTGTTCCATGGTGTAGTGCGCAAAGACAGGGTCCTCCCGCAGCAGCTGCAGGATGGTTTCCTTATCCATCTGGTAGTTCATTTTCTGATATTCCAGATAAAACAGACGCATGATAGAGCGATAGGCGATGTAGTCGTCCTGGGACAGGTATCTCGTCTGTGTGATCTTTTCAAACAGTGCGGCCTGGAGCGGCATGTCAGATCCTCCCGAAAAGAGTTTGGATACTAGTATAATACAATTTACAGGGCGAGACAAGACGTTCGCACACAAAAGCGGTGAGCTGTCCCCGGTCCTGCCAAAGACAGGACAGACCCGCACTGAGCCGGGCTGAGGCGCCCCGGCTCAGTGCGGGTCTCTGTAAGACTGCAGGGAATCCGTTTTATCGAAGCCTGTCCGGCAAAGGAAAAGAGAACTGCACTACCGCCCCTTCCGCCTGGCCCTGCCCAGCAGGGATACCAGAATGCCCAGCAGGATGGCGGCGGCAATGCCTCCGGCACAGGAGGTGAGTCCCCCGGTGAGAGCTCCCAGAAGCCCCCGTTCCGCCACCGCCCGGCGCACCCCGTTGGCCAGGGCGTGGCCGAAGCCGGTGAGGGGGACTGTGGCGCCCGCCCCGGCCCAGTCCACCAGAGGCTGATAGAGGCCCAGGGCGCTGAGCAGCACTCCGGCCACCACATAGGCGGTGAGGATGCGGGCGGGGGTGAGACCGGTTTTGTCGATGAGGATCTGGCCGATGGCGCACAGCACACCGCCTGCGAGAAAGGCTTTCAGATATTCCATTCAGATCCCTCCTCCTTCCAGCACCACCGCATGGCAGATGCCGGGAATGGACTCTCCCTGCATGGTGGAGGTGGGGGAGAGCAGCGCCCCGGTGGGGCAGAAAAGGACCCGGCGCCACAGCCCTTTTTTCAGTCCGGGAAGCAGGTAGGCGGTGAGCACCGCCGCGGAACAGCCGCAGCCCGAGGCACCGCAATGGACATCCTGCTCCTTGCGGTGGAAGAGAAGCAGGCCGCAGTCCGTGTAGTGGTCCAGGTTCACCCCATCCCGGGAAAAGAAATCCCGGACGATCTGATGGCCCAGTGATCCCAGGTCCCCGGTGACGATGAGATCATACCAGTCCGGAGAGCGGCCCGTGTCGGAGAAATGGGCCCGCAGGGTGTCATAAGCGGCGGGGGCCATGGCGGCGCCCATGTTTCCCGCATCCCGGATGCCTTTGTCCCGCACCTTGCCGATGGTGACGCAGGGGATGCGGATGCCGGTTCCGGAACGGGAGAGGATGACAGCTCCGGCGGCAGTGGCGGTCCATTGGGTGGTGGGGGCGCGCTGCGAGCCGTATTCCAGCGGGGTGCGGTACTGCCGCTCCGCCGAACAGAAGTGGGAGGAGGTGACCGCTGCGGCGTACTGCCCGTATCCGCCCCCCAGCAGCAGAGCAGCCAGGGCCAGAGTCTCCCCCATGGTGGAGCAGGCGCCGTACAGCCCCAGATAGGGGACTGCGGCAGTTCGGGCCGCAAAGGAAGAGCCGATGCACTGATTGAGCAGATCGCCGGCCAGCAGCAGATCCAGGTCTGCGGTGTGGAGACAGGCCCGCTTCAGAGCGGCATCCAGGGCCAGGGACTGCATTTTGCTCTCGGCTTTCTCCCAGCTCTTTTCGCCAAAGGTGTCATCCGGGCTGATGTGGTCAAAGCAGGGGCCAAGAGGGCCCTCCTGTTCTTTCCCTCCCGCAGCACTGCCATACCCGACAATGACAGGGGGAGTACCGGGATAAAAAGTCTGGCAGCCTGAGGTCCGGCTATCCATGAAACCACCGCCTTTCCGGAGCTCTTTTGCTCTGTAGTTTGCCCGCATGCGGCGAACTTTATGTAGAGGAGATGGCCCTTTGAGTATCCGCGGCAGTGACAACCTGCACCCGGGAATTGAAGTCTGCGGTAATAAGACAGCACCCGTGTCATCGTGGGAATCTCATGAGACAGGTTGCCCAAACAACAGAAGTCTGCGCATCATAATTGCCGCAGCAGACAAAACCTATTGGAAATATCCGAATCAGACATCAGCTGAACCCGTCTGCCCCGCTATGCAAAGGAGACAAAAGCTGCAGTCAGTTGTAAAAGAATACCTGTTAAACTGCCCTTTTTGTACCAAGTTTTTAAAGGTGATTTCAGATTGCTGTCCATATGTGAAACTCATCAGGACGGGAGAAATTGTCCGGCAAACGCAAGAGTTATGGAATCATATGGAAGAAATCCAACGGTATAAAACAGAATATCAAATAAAAATTCAAACTGGCTGTTGAGATTCGGAAGATTTGATGGTAAGATAATACTAGGATAGTACTGTTATGCGATT
>CALWXG010000079.1 GCA_944385435.1 uncultured Oscillospiraceae bacterium | reverse complement strand
CCAGCCTTCCCAGTCGTTCTCGCCCATGCCGTCCTCCAGGGAGATGATGGGGTAGTTGTCGGCGAACTTCTTCCACATGTTCACCATCTGCTGCTTGGTCATGGTCTTCTTGGCCTTGGGCAGGTCGTAGCAGCCGGTCTCGTCGTTGTACCACTCGGAGGTGGCGGCGTCGATGGCGATCATGAAGTCCTCGCCGGGCTTGTAGCCGGCCTCCTCGATGGCCTTGACGATGACCTTCAGGGCGTCCTCATCCTTCTTCAGGTTGGGGGCATAGCCGCCCTCGTCGCCCACGCCGGCGGCGGGGGTGCCGTTCTCCTTCAGCACGGTCTTCAGGGTGTGGAACACCTCGGCGCAGCGGCGCAGGGCCTCCTTCCAGGAGGGAGCGGACACGGGCATGATCATGAACTCCTGGATGTCCACGTTGTTGGTGGCGTGGGCGCCGCCGTTGAGGATGTTCATCATGGGAACGGGCAGGGTCTTGGCGTTGACGCCGCCGATATAGTTGTAGAGGCTGGTGCCCAGGCTCTCAGCGGCGGCCTTGGCGCAGGCCAGGGAGGCGCCCAGAATGGCGTTGGCGCCCAGGCGGGACTTGTTGGGAGTGCCGTCCAGGTCGATGAGCAGCTTGTCGATGGCGGGCTGATCCAGCACGTTCATGCCGATCAGGGCCTCGGCGATCTCAGTGTTCACATTGGCAACAGCCTTCTCCACGCCCTTGCCCAGGTAGCGGCTCTTGTCGCCGTCCCGCAGCTCGCAGGCCTCGTAGATACCGGTGGAAGCGCCAGAGGGGACCGCAGCGCGGCCCATAGTGCCGTCGTCCAGGGTGACCTCCACCTCAACGGTGGGGTTGCCGCGGGAGTCCAGAATTTCGCGGCCGACAACGTCAACGATCTCGATCATGCTTTTCATGGGAATCAATCTCCTTTCAAAAGTAAAGACAATGGATGAGGCGGAACGCTCCGCCAGGGACACAAATCAAGGACACGGGGCTCAGTGGGCGATCAGGCTCTCGCCGGTCATCTCCGCCGGCTTGTCCAGGCCCAGGAGCTCCAGCATGGTGGGAGCCAGGTCGGCCAGGCGGCCGTCCCGCAGCGCCACAGTTTCCCCCACCAGACAGCAGGGAACCAGATTGGTGGTATGGGCGGTGAAGGGCTCACCGTCTGCGTCCAGCATATGCTCGGCATTGCCGTGATCGGCGGTGATGATGGCCGCGCCGCCCATCTCCAGCGTGGCGTTCACCACCTGGTTGACGCCGTCGTCCACCGCTTCCACGGCCTTCACCGCGGCGTCAAACACGCCGGTATGGCCCACCATATCGCAGTTGGCAAAGTTGAGGATGACCACGTCATACTTCCCGCTCCTGATGCGGGCCACGGCTTCCTTCGTCACCTCGGGTTCGCTCATCTCCGGCTGGAGGTCATAGGTGGCAACCTTGGGAGAGGGGATCAGGCAGCGGTCCTCCCCGGGGAACGTGCGCTCCACACCGCCGTTGAAGAAAAAGGTGACGTGGGCATATTTCTCCGTCTCGGCAATGCGAAGCTGGGTGAGCCCCTTCTGGGAGATATACTCCCCGAAAATGTTGCTCAGCTGCTCCCTGGGATAGGCCACCCGCACGTTGGGCATGGTGGCGTCATATTCCGTGGTGCACACATACTGCACCGGGAAAAAGCCCTTTTTGCGCTCGAATCCGGCAAAGTCCGGATCCACAAAGGTCCGGGTGATCTCCCGGGCCCGGTCGGGGCGGAAATTGTAGAAGATGATGGAGTCATCCGGCCCGATGCCCACATCCTGGGTGCACACCACCGGCTCCACAAACTCGTCGGTGACGCCGGCGTCATAGGACTTCTGAACGGCGGCCACCGGGTCGGGCTCAAAGGGGGCCTCTCCGCAGGTAATGGCGTTATAGGCGCGCACCACCCGCTCCCAGCGGTTGTCCCGGTCCATGGCGTAATACCGGCCCATGACAGTGGCAATCCGGCCCACGCCCTCTTCCTTCAGGTAGTCGGCCAGGCGCTGGACAAACTCCTTGCCGGAGGTGGGGGGCACATCCCGTCCGTCCAGGAAGCAGTGGACGTACACCCGGGACAGTCCCCGCTCCTTGGCCATGCGCACCAGGGCAAAGAGGTGCTCGATGTGGGAGTGGACGCCTCCGTCACTGAGCAGGCCGAACAGGTGCAGGGCGGTGCCCTTCTCCTTGCAGGCGTCCATGGCCCAGACATAGGCGGGATTCTGGAAAAACCGGCCCTCTTTGATGTCCAGGGAGATGCGGGGCAGATCCTGGAACACCACCCGGCCGGCGCCGATGTTGGTGTGACCCACCTCGCTGTTGCCCATCTGGCCGTCGGGCAGACCCACGTCCAGCCCGGAGGCAGACAGCTTGCAGCAGGGATTCTCCCCGAAAATCCGGTCCAGATTGGGCTTCTTGGCTGTAGCAATGGCGTTGTCACCGGCCGCCGTGGAGGCGGACAGGCCAAAACCATCCATAATAATCAGTGTAATCGGTTTTTTCATAGCAATCCTTTCCTTAACGCAGGAGCTAAAACCCGGATTGACGAATTACTGCTGGTTGGCAGCGTTGATAATCGCCATGAAATCATCGGGCTTCAGGGAAGCGCCACCGATCAGGCCGCCGTCGATGTCGGGCTGGGCCAGCAGCTCGGCGGCGTTTTTGGCATTCATGGAGCCGCCGTACTGAATGGTGACGGCGCGGGCCACACGGGCGCCGAACTGCTTGCGGATGACGGCGCGGATATGGGCGCACACGGCGCCAGCCTGCTCGGCAGTGGCAGTCTTGCCGGTGCCGATGGCCCAGATGGGCTCATAGGCGATCACCACCCGGCGCACCTGCACCTCCGTGAGACCGGCCAGAGCCACCTTCACCTGGTAGGTGATCAGCTCCTCGGTCACGCCCAGCTCCCGCTGCTCCAGGCTCTCGCCCACGCAGACGATGGGACGCAGGCCGGCATCCAAGGCGGCATGCACCTTCTTGTTCACGGTGAAGTCCGTCTCATTGTAGTACTGACGGCGCTCGGAGTGGCCGATGATCACATACTTCGCGCCCACGTCCTTCAGCATCTCCACGGTGACCTCGCCGGTATAGGCGCCGGAGGCCTCATAGTGGCAGTTCTCACCGCCGATGGACACCCGGGTGTCCTTGAACAGGCGCACAGCGCCGGGAATATTGACAGCAGGAACGCACAGGACTACCTCACACCACTTGTGCTTGCCCAGCTTGGGCTTGATGGCCTCGGCATAGGCGCGCGTCTCGGTGAGGGTCTTGTTCATCTTCCAGTTTCCAGCAATGATCGTCTTGCGGTACTTCAGGTTCATCTCAGAACTCTTCCTTTCAGAATTTCTTCTTTCTTATATTGTACCGGGGCACAGTACCTGCGCCCGGAAAACCAGCCGCCGCCAGGCGGCTGAACAGGTCGCTCCGGAGGTCCCTCCATGCCGGGGGACCTCCGGAGAAACCATTTTGACTTCTTATCCCGGAAGCGCACGCGGAAGGGCTTCGTGTCTCCGGCATCACGCTTGGATCGGCCCCGCGGTCTGAATTGGACGGCACACCGGGAGCGCCGCTGCAACGTCCGCTTTTTGGGGCTTCTCCAACCGCATTGTCACGCCTTGCCTGTTCGCGGCGCCAGCTTCGCAGGGTTCCGGCGGGGGCCCCATGGCGGAGCTGCCCGGACGGAAACTTCTTACTGATCCAGCAGGCAGGCCACGCCGGGCAGCTCCTTACCCTCCAGGAACTCCAGGGAGGCGCCGCCGCCGGTGGAGATGTGGGTCATCTTGTCGGCATAGCCCAGCTGAGCCACAGCCGCGGCGGAGTCGCCGCCGCCCACAATGGTGATGGCGCTGCTGTCGGCCAGAGCCTTGGCCATGGCGCGGGTGCCCTCGGCAAAGGCGGGGAACTCAAACACGCCCATGGGGCCATTCCAGATCACGGTGCCGGCGTCCTTCACTGCGGCGGAGAACTCCTCGATGGTCTTGGGGCCGATGTCCATGCCCATGCGGTCATCGGGGATCTTCATGGTCTCCACCAGCTCGGGCTTGGCGTCGGCAGAGAACTCAGCGGCGCACAGGGTGTCCACCGGAAGCAGGAACTTCACGCCCTTGGTCTTGGCCTTGTCCATCATCTCCCGGCAGTAGTCCAAACGGTCCTCTTCCAGCAGAGAGGTGCCCACGCTGCCGCCCATGGCCTTGATGAAGGTATAGGCCATGCCGCCGCCGATGATGATGGTGTCGGCAATGTCCAGCAGGTTGTTGATGACGCCGATCTTGGAGGAGACCTTGGCTCCGCCCAGAATGGCCACCAGAGGACGCTTGGGGTTGGCCAGAGCGCCGCCCATAACCTCCAGCTCCTTCTGGATCAGGAAGCCGGACACGGCGGGCAGATAGGCCGCCACGCCGGCGGTGGAGGCGTGGGCGCGGTGAACGGTGCCGAAGGCATCGGACACGTACACGTCCGCCAGAGAGGCCAGGGCCTTGGCGAACTCGGGGTCGTTCTTCTCTTCGCCCTTATCAAAACGGAGATTCTCCAGCAGCATGATCTGGCCGGGCTGGAGGGCGGCGGCCTTGGCCTTGGCGTCCTCGCCGATGATGTCCTTGGCGAAGATGACCTCCTGGCCCAGCAGCTCACTCAGCCGCTTGGCCACGGGGGCCAGGGTGAGGGACTCCTTCCACTCGCCCTTGGGCTTGCCCAGGTGAGAGCAGGCGATCACGGCAGCGCCCTGCTCCAGCAGATACTTCAGGGTAGGCAGAGCCGCCACGATGCGCTTGTCATCGGTGATAGCTCCGGTGGCCTTATCCTGAGGCACATTGAAATCGCAGCGGCAGAGCACCTTCTTGCCCTTCACGTCGATGTCCCGGACCGTCTTCTTGTTGTAATTCATACTCTTCAGATCTCCTTTCACATAATCGCAAGGAAAGAAACGGGGGCATATCCCCCTTGGGACACAAAATTACCGGCTGTATTGCGCCATTTCGCCCGCCCCGCTCAAGCCTGGAAACCCTTGCTGCCGCAGAGCTTCATAAGCGAGAATGGCCACAGAGTTGGACAGGTTCAGGCTGCGGGCATCCGGCCGCATGGGGATTCTCAGACAGCGGTCGGCGTACCGGTCCCGGAACTGCTTCGGCAATCCGGCTGTCTCCTTGCCAAAAAACAGCCAGCAACCATCCCGGAACTGCGCCGCGGTGTAGTCCCGGGGGGCCTTTGTCGTGGCCAGCCACAGATCCGGGTCCGGATTTCTGGCAAACAGATCTTCCAGGCTGTGATATACCTGCAGATCCACCATGGGCCAGTAATCCAGCCCCGCCCGTCTCACCGCTTTTTCACTGATGTCGAACCCCAGAGGCTCCACCAGATGCAGGCGGCTTCTGGTGGCGGCACATGTACGGGCAATATTTCCGCAATTTTGCGGGATTTCCGGTTCTACCAATACAATATTGACCATAATTGTCCCCCTCAGCCATGGACATTATATGCGTTTGCGTATCAAAATACAAGAGTAAATACCATGCCCGTGTGAAATTTTTAACTTTTCGATGTTTTCAGGCAAAAAGTCACCTCTTTTCCGGGATTTTAACCAAACATCTCAGAAAGGAGTTGTCAACTGCGCGGGTTCAGTGATACAATGGCTTGTCCTTTCCCGTTCGGTTTCCTCCTGCCCCTTCGCTGCGGGATCCACCGCCGGTGCCCTGCGCATATTTTTTTATTTTCTTGGGAACCTTTTTGAGAATCCTCCGTCAAAGGGTACAGCGCGGTCTTCCGCAGCTGAACTTTTTCCAAATCAAAAGGAGTATGAAACCGATGTTGAAAAAGCTGACTTCTCTGATTCTCGCGGGCACCATGGCCCTTTCTCTCGCCGCCTGCGGCAGCCAGGGCGGCACCCCTTCCGCCGAGCCCACGCCCGAGCCTCTGTCCATCAACCTGACGGAGTTCTATGATGAGATGTTCAACACCATTTTCCCCGATCCCAACAATGCCCCTTCCATGATGGCCCTGGAGGGCGACATGCTCGACCAGTCCTATCCCGGTCTGAGCGATATTGAAACCACTCAGTGCCTGATCTACACTCCCATGATCACCGCCGTGGCCTATGAAATCGCCCTGGTGGAGGTGGCCAATTCCGATGACGTGGCCGCAGTCCAGGAGATCTTCCAGACCCGCATTGACACCCAGGTGGAGAGCGGCGCCTTCTATCCCGGCACCGTGGAGGCCTGGCAGAACCAGTCCGAGATCGTCACCCGGGACAACTACGTCGCCCTGTTTGTGGGCGAGGGCTACGAACAGATGGTGGAACTGTTCAACGCCGCCGGCGGCAGCACTGCCGAGGCGGACTAACACGTGAAAACCAGAGGAGCGCGCTGCGCCCCTCTCCCCGCTTTATCCGTTACATTGTTTAAGGAGTAGATAGAAAGATGAAACGTTTGATTTCCCTCCTGCTGGCCCTGGGCCTCTGCCTGGGCCTGCTGACCGCCTGCGGTCAGAACAACCAGCCGGACGACGCAGAGACCAGCCCCTCCCAGTCCGCCTCCCAGCAGCCGTCTGAATCCCCCTCCGGGGAGCCGTCCACCGCGCCCTCCCAGGAGCCTGAGGAATCCGAGGAGCCTGAGGAATCCGAGGAGCCCGAGGAATCTGAGGAGCCCTCCGAAGAGCCCTCCCAGGAGCCGTCTGCCGCCCCTTCCTCCAAGCCCTCTGCCGTGCCCAGCCCCACGCCCGCTCCCACGCCGGCCCCCACGCCCGCGCCTACACCCGCTCCCACCCCCGCACCCACTCCTTCCCCTGAACCGGCGGGTGTGGATCTGGCCGCCTTTGCCGACTCCGTGATGTCCAAACACGAGTTCGGCATGCTGTCCCTGGCGGAGGATGCCATGGCTGAAGGCTTCTACCCCGGCCTGACCGGCATCAGCGCGGCCCAGCGTCTGGTTTACATCTGCATGATGACCATGAACAACGGCGAGTTTGTCCTGGTGCAGGTGGACAACGCCGGTGATGTGGACGCAGTGAAGGCAATCCTCAATGCCCGGATTGCCACCATGGTTGACGGCGGCGCCTGGTATCCCGAGTCCACCGAAATCTGGACCAACAGTTCCCGGGTCGTCTCTAACGGCAATTACGTGATGATGGTTGTCCACCCCGACTGTGACACCATTGTCAGCGAGTTCAACGCTTTGTTCTGAGCAAACACCATTTATTACATACGGGGGAAGCCCCTGGGCTTCCCCCGCCTCTTTACCCCCCCTGCATGTTGAATCCTGACGAGAGGTGACGGCCATGGTCTTTTCCACTCCGTATTTTCTGTTCCTATATCTACCCGCCGTATTATTTCTGTATTATATCTCCCCGTTAAAGTTCCGCAACTTTATCCTGCTGATCTTCAACCTCCTGTTCTACGGCTGGGGCGAGCCGGTGTATATCCTGCTGATGATCTTCACCATTGTGCTGGACTACTTCGCCGGTATCATCGTGCACCGCTGCAAGGTCAGGGGCAACGACAAAGGGGCCCGGTGGGCGGTGGGCATCTCCCTGGGGCTGAACCTGGCCATCCTGTTCTTTTTCAAGTACTGGGTGCTGGTGGCCTCCACCCTCCAGGGCTTCGGGCTGAACGTGCCCACCTTTGACCTGGTGCTGCCCATCGGCATCTCCTTCTACACCTTCCAGACCATGACCTACCCGGTGGACATCTACCGGGGGGACGCGGAACTTCCCAAGAACCTGATCAACTTCGGCACCTTCGTCACCCTGTTCCCCCAGCTCATCGCCGGTCCCATCATCAAGTACAAAGAGCTGGCCGACCAGATGGCCTCCCGCACCCACTCCCCGGAGAAGTTCGCCTCCGGTGTCCAGATCTTCATCGTGGGTCTGGGCAAGAAGGTGCTGCTGGCCAACAACATCGGCCAGCTGTGGGACGTGTACCTGGCCACGCCGGGGGCAGAGCTCACCACCCTGGGGGCCTGGCTTGGCATCCTGGCCTTCTCCCTGCAGCTCTACTTTGACTTCTCCGGCTACTCTGATATGGCCGTGGGCATGGGCCGGATGCTGGGTTTCGAGTTTTTGGAGAACTTCAACTACCCCTACCTGGCCAAGTCCGCCACCGAGTTCTGGCGGCGCTGGCACATCTCTCTGGGCAGTTGGTTCCGGGAATACCTGTATATCCCTCTGGGGGGCAACCGGGTGAAGGCCGGCCGGCTGGTGTTCAACCTCTTCGTGGTGTGGGCCTGCACCGGCCTGTGGCACGGCGCCAGCTGGAATTTCCTGTTGTGGGGCCTGTATTTCTTCGTCATCATCGTCTTTGAGCGCTTTTTCTTCTCCAGGGTGCTGAAAAAGCTCCCCGGCTGGGTGGGCCACATCTACGGCCTGTTTATCGTCATGGTGGGCTGGGCCCTGTTTGCCGTGGAGGATTTTTCCGCCATGGGCCTCTACCTCAAGGCCATGTTCGGCATGGGCGCCGGGCTTCTGGACGGAGATTTCCTCTACTATCTGCGCAGCTACCTGCCCATTCTGGTCATTGCCATCCTGGCCGCCACTCCCCTGGCTAAAACCTTGTGGTACAAGGCTCCGGTGCGGGCCAGACAGGTTGCGATCCCGGTACTTGCCCTGGCAGGTCTGGCGCTGGCCACCGCCTATCTGGTGGACGGCACTTACAACCCCTTCCTCTACTTCCGCTTCTGACCGGGAGGTGCTGATATGAGCAAGAAATACTCCATTTTCATCACAGTCCTGTTCTGCCTGTTCATCTTCGGCTTCGGCATCGCCCTGCTGGTGCTGCCCGACCGGGAGTTCTCCGAACAGGAGAACCGCTACCTCACCCAGTTTGAGGCCCCCACCCTGGACAGCGTCTTCGGTGAGGAAGGCAAGTTCATGACTGACTTCGAGAAGTACGTCAACGACCAGTTCCCTCTCCGGGACCAGTGGATCCAGCTCAAGGCCTGGTCCGAGCGGCTCAGCGGCAAGCAGGAGAACAACAAGGTCTACTTCGGCACCGACGGCCAGCAGACCCTCTTTGCCCAGTACACCAAGCCCACAGACCTGGCGCAGCGGGTAAACTATGTCAATCAGCTGGGGGCCAACCTGGATGTGCCGGTCTATTTCGGTCTGATTCCGGACAAGACCTGGGTGTGGGCGGACCGGCTGCCCGACCACGCCCCCCTGGCGGACGACGGCTCCACCATCCGGGATGCCCAGGCGCTGATGTCGGGGGATGTGAATTTCATCGACCTGTCCGACGCCCTCCATGGGGAGGACGTGTTCTACCGCACCGACCACCACTGGACCACCATGGGGGCCTATCAGGGCTACACCGCCCTGATGTCCGCCATGAACGGCTCGTTCACCCTTTTGGACAGCGAGCCCACTCTGGTGTCCGATTCCTTCTACGGCACCACCTGGTCCTCTGCCGGGGCGGGCTGGGTGAAGCCGGACGAGATGTACACCTGGGTGCCGGACAACGGCTTTACCGGCAACACCACCGTCACCCGCTACCCCGAGGGCCTGCCCATTGAGGGCTGCACCCTCTATGACAGATCCAAGCTGGAGGTCAAGGACAAGTACTCCATGTTCCTGGGGGGCAATCAGGGCCTGTGCGTCATCCAGAATCCCGATGCCCAGGGGGGCAAGCTGCTGGTGATCCGGGACTCCTACGCCGACTCCCTGGCCCCCTTCCTGTCCCTGGACTACCAGGAGGTACACCTCTTCGACCTGCGGTACAACCGCACCTCCCTGAAGCAGTATGTGGCGGACAACGGCATCGATCAGGTGCTGGTGCTCTACTCCAGCTCCAATTTCTCCACCGACGCCAATCTGTTCCTGCTGGGCTTCTGATGATCTCCCATATGGATGAAAAAAGACCTCCTGGAGGGCCGCAGCCTTCCAGGAGATCTCTTTTTTCTGTTCTGTTGCAGGGGCTCAGCCGCCCAGATAGGCCTTTTTCACAGCCTCATTGCTGAGCAGCTCCTGACCGGTACCGGTGGCCACAATCTTGCCCGTCTCCAGCACATAGCCCCGGTCCGCTACTGACAGGGCCATCTGGGCGTTCTGCTCCACCAGCAGGATGGTGGTGCCGGACTGGTGCAGCCGGCGGATGATGTCAAAGATCTGGTCCACCAGGATGGGAGCCAGGCCCATGGAGGGCTCATCCAGCATCAGCAGCTTGGGGTGGGACATGAGAGCCCGGCCCATGGCCAGCATCTGCTGCTCGCCGCCGGACAGGGTGCCGGCAATCTGCCGGCGCCGCTCCTTCAGCCGGGGGAACTGGTCGTACACCCGCTCCAGGTTGTCCGCCTTGGGCTGGGTGAACGCGCCCATCTCCAGATTCTCCTCCACCGTCATCTGCAGGAAAATCCGCCGTCCTTCGGGCACCTGGGCCAACCCGTGGGCCACCAGCTTGTGGGCGGGCACGCCCTGGATGGGTTTGTCCATGAACTGGATGGAGCCGGTCTTGGAGTGGAGCAGACCGGACACGGTGTTCAGGATGGTGCTCTTGCCCGCGCCGTTGGCGCCGATGAGGGTGACGATCTCCCCGTCCTTCACCTCGAAGGACACCCCTTTGATGGCGTGGATGGCGCCGTAATACACGTTGATGTCATTGACGTTCAGCACCGCTCAGCCCTCCTTCCGCTTGCCCAGATAGGCCTCGATCACCGCGGGGTTGGCCTGGATCTCCTCCGAGGTGCCCTTGGCGATGACCCGTCCGAAGTTGAGCACACAGATTCCCTCGCAGATGCCCATGACCAGGCTCATGTCATGCTCGATGAGCAGAATGGCGATGTGGAAGGTATCCCGGATCTTCACGATGTTCTCCATGAGCTCCGCCGTCTCCGACGGGTTCATGCCCGCCGCCGGCTCGTCCAGCAGCAGCAGGGAGGGATTGGTGGCCAGCGCCCGGACGATCTCCAGCCGGCGCTGGGCGCCGTAGGGCAGGCTGCCCGCCTTGTAGTCGGCCAGGTCCTGCATGTCGAAGATGCTCAGCAGCTCCAGGGCCCGGCGGTGGGCCGCTGCCTCCTGCCGCCAGTATTTGGGCAGGCGCAGCACGCTGGTGAGGGCGGAGTAGCGCTCCTGGTTGTGCAGGCCCACCTTCACGTTGTCCTCCACCGACATGTCGGAGAACAGACGGATATTCTGGAAGGTGCGGGCGATGCCCATGCGGTTGATCTGGGCCGTGGTCTTGCCGGAGGTGTCCAGGCCGTCCAGCAAAATGGTGCCCCGGGTGGGCTGATAGACCTTGGTGAGCAGATTGAACACCGTGGTCTTGCCCGCGCCGTTGGGGCCGATGAGGCCGGCGATCTCCGTGCGGCCGATGGTGAGGTTGAAGTCGTCCACCGCCCGCAGGCCGCCGAAGTCGATGCCTAAGTGGCTGCACTCCAGGATGGGGGACTTGTCCACGTCCCGCTCGGGGATGATGGAGGTGCTGGGCACCGGCACCATCTTGCCTTTTTCAAACTGTTTAGCCATCGATGGCAGCCCCCTTTCGTCTGGGGATGATCTTGCCCACCAGGGCCCGCAGCTGGGGGTTGTTGGTGGCCAGCATGACCAGAATCAGCACGATGGCGTACACCAGCATCCGGTAGTCCTGGAACTGGCGCAGGGCCTCGGGCAGCACGTAGAGCACCACCGTGGCGATGATGGACCCCCAGATGTTGCCCAGGCCGCCCAGCACCACGTACACCAGCACCAGGATGGACTGGTTGAAGTCGAACTGGGCCGCGCTGACGCTGGAGTAGTTCAGGCCGAACAGGGCGCCGGCGGCTCCCGCCAGGGCGGCGGAGGTGACGAAGGCGATGAGCTTGTACTTCGTGACGTTGATGCCCACGCTCTCGGCGGCGATGCGGTTGTCCCGGATGGCCATCACCGCCCGGCCGGTGCGGGACCGGGTCATGTTCAGCACCACGATCAGGGCGATCATCACCAGCACGAAGCCCACGGTGAAGGTGGCGATGCGGTCATTGCCCGAGGCGCCCTGGGCGCCCTTGATGATCTCGATGCCGTCCTCGCTCAGCCCCAGGCTGTCAATGCTCTTGGTGCCGTCAATGTTCAGGGCGATGTGCAGGCCGTTCTCATCCCAGCCCACCAGCAGGCAGTTGATGATCTCCCGGATGATCTCGCC
>CALWXG010000078.1 GCA_944385435.1 uncultured Oscillospiraceae bacterium | reverse complement strand
CAGGTAGTCCAGGGCCAGGATGTGGGCCTGGGCCAGGTCGGTGACGTGGATGTAGTCCCGGATGCAGGTGCCGTCGGGGGTGGGGTAGTCGTCCCCGAAGATGGACACCTGGTCCCGCTGGCCATTGGGCACCTGGAGGATGATGGGGATCAGGTGGGTCTCCGGGTTGTGGGCCTCCCCGATGAGGCCGGAGGGGTGGGCGCCGCAGGCGTTGAAGTACCGCAGGGCCACATACCGCAGGCCGTGGGCCCGGGACACCCAGCTCATCATCTGCTCCATGGACAGCTTGGTCTGGCCGTAGCAGTTGGTGGGGCAGGTCTGGTCCGTCTCCAGGATGGGCACCCGCTCCGGCTCGCCGTAGGTGGCGGCGGTGGAGGAGAAGACGATCTTGTCCACCCCGTGGGCCACCATGGCGCTCAGCAGCACCATGGTGCCGTAAAGGTTGTTGTCATAGTATTTCAGCGGGGCGGTCATGGACTCGCCCACCTGGGAGGAGGCGGCGAAGTGGATGACCCCCTCGATGGGCTCGGCCTGGAACAGCACGTCCAGGGCCGCCCGGTCCCGGATGTCCAGCTGATAGAACCGGGCCCTGGGATGGACCGCCGCCCGGAAGCCGGTGAGCAGGTTGTCCGCCACCACCACGTCGCGGCCGGCCTCGATGAGTTCGTATACCGTGTGGGAGCCGATGTAGCCCGCGCCCCCCAGTACCAGGATCGCCATGGGAATCCTTCCTTTCCTTTTCACAAAATGAATTGCGGCAGTTTCGTTCAGACGGCAATGACGCAGCCGCCCTGGGGGCGGATGTGCAGGATGTGGCAGGTGCCCTCGCCCAGCAGGCGCTCCATGCCGGTGCGGAAGCCCTCCAGCCGGTCTTCGGGGACAAAGGCCTGGACGGTGCCGGCAAAGCCCCCGCCGTGGACCCGGATGGCGCCGGTGCCCTCCAGCAGCTCCCGGCCCACCGCCAGGGTCAGGGGGATGGCCTGCTGCCGGGGGTCGGAGACGGACCAGGTGTTCTGCAGGTTCAGGCTGGAGGACAGCCCGGATGCATTGACCAGCTCCAGGAAGCGGGGGAAATCGCCCGCCTCCAGGGCGTCCGCCTCCTGGACCGCCCGGCGGTCGTCCGCATAGAAGTGCATGGCCCGGAGCACCGCCCGGTCCCCGCAGCTGCGCCGCAGCTCCGGAAGGGCGGCGCGGAAGTCAGACTCCGGCACCTCCCGCAGCACCTGCCTGCCGAAATGGGCGGCCACCGCCCCCATTTCCCGGGTGATATCCGCGTAGTCGTCGGTGAGGTCGGCGTGGCAGGAGCCGGTGTCCAAAATGCACAGGGCGTGGCCGGACCGGGAGAAGTCATAGCCCACCTGCCGGACCGCCGGGGCGGAGGGATCGGCAAAGTCGATGGCCACCGCGCCCCCCACGGAGGAGCCCATCTGGTCCATCAGGCCGCAGGGCTTGCCGAAGTAGTCGTTCTCCGCGGCCTGGCCGATCTTGGCCAGGTCAATGGGGGTGATCTGCCCGCCGCAGAAGAAGTGGTTGAGGATGTTGCCCACCAGCACCTCGTAGGCGGCGGAGGAGGACAGCCCGGAGCCGGACAGGACGGTGGAGGTCACCCAGGCGTCAAAGCCGCCCGGGCGGTAGCCCAGCTGAGCCACCCTGGCCGCCACCCCCCGCACCAGGGCGGCGGAGGTGTTGCGCTCCTCCGGCCTGGGGGCCAGCTGGTCCAGCCCCACCTCCAGGGCGGGATAGCCCTGGGAGTGGATGCGGATCACCGGCTCCCCGTTGGGGGCGGCGCAGGCGAGCATGTCCAGGTCCACGCTGCCGCACAGCACATGGCCGTGCTGGTGGTCCGTGTGGTTGCCCCCGATCTCCGTGCGCCCGGGGCCGCTGAACAGGGCGGCATTCTCCCCGGCGCCGGAGGCAAAGGTGCTCCGGAACCCCTCCACCACCCGGAGGGCCCGCGCTCTGGCCCGGTCCAGGCTCTCCGCCCGGCCGTCCAGGGCGTACAGCGCGGCCAGCGCACCGTCCAGGGCGTGGGAGCGCAGTTGGTTGTGTATCGTCTCACAGCAGCTCATGGAAAATCACCTCATATGCAAGTTCAGCACAGAGTATAACGAATTTTTACTAAAAATTCAATGGCCGAGAGGGAGATTGCGAAACTTCGGCGCAGTGCACAGATGGAGTGCACAGCTTCTGTGCGTTTTCACGGGAGCGGGGCGGGGCCGGTGCTCTCCCGCACGGTGAGGGAGGGCGGGACCACCACCTTCAGGGGGATGGTGCGCACCGGCTCCCGGTCGGGCAGGACGGCCCGCTCCGCCAGCAGCCGCAGGGCGGTGCGGGCCATCTCGTCCACGTGGGTGGACACGGAGGTGAGGGGCGGGTCCACCAGGGCGGAGCGGGGGGTGTCGTTGAAGGAGACCACGGACATCCGCCCGGGGACGGACAGCCCCGCCTCCCGCAGGGCGCGCAGGGTGCCGATGGCGCTGTCCTCGTTGGCGCACAGCAGGGCGGAGGGCAGGGCAGGGGCGGTGCCCAGAAACTCCCCCACCGCCCGGGCGGCGGCGCCGGCCTCCATGGGGCAGTCCAGCAGCAGGTCCCGGTCCAGCAGGCCCCGGCGCTCCATCAGGGAGAGGAACCGCTCCCGGCGAACCTCCGGAGCCCGCTGGCGGCGGTCGTCCAGCTTGTAGGCCGGGCCCACGAAGCCGATGCGCCGGTGTCCCAGCCCGATCAGATGCTCCAGAGCCAGGGAGATGCCCAGCTCGTACCCCAGGACCACCGAGTCGAAGCGGCTCTCCCAGGGGGAGGAGTCCAGGAAGACCACGTTGGGGGTGAGGGCGGCCAGAGCCTCGATCTGGGGGGAGGTGAACAGGCCGATGGCCACGATGCCGTCCAGAGCCGCGCCCTCGGGGGAGAGAAAGCCCTCTCCCCGGTGCTCCAGGGGGTGGAAGCTGTACTTCCGGTCCAGACAGCCCTGGCGGACGAAGCTGCTCAGATAGAGATAGTAGGGGTCGTCCAGCTGCTGGGCGGGGGAGAGCATCTCCGCCACCCCCACCCGGAGCAGGTTTTTGGGGGTGCGGCCCCGGCGGCTGCGGGTGGCGTTGTAGTTCAGACGCCCCGCCTCCTCCAGCACCTTCCGGCGGGCCTCCTCCGACACGGACAGAGAGGGGTCGCCGTTGAGGATCCGGGAGATGGTGGCGGGGGAGTAGCCGGTGCGCTCTGCCAGCTCTTTCAGGGTGGCCATAGAAATCCCTCCGAGAATTTTTACTAAAAATATAATAGCACAGGCCGGGATTTTTGGCAAGGGAAATGCGCGGTTTGTTTTGCCTTTTCCCACCGGGTCTGATAGACTGGGAGGCGAGAAAACAGGAATGGAGGTTGTTTGCTATGGCTGATGTGTCCCGCAGGCCCTTCGGGCGGACCCCGGAGGGGGAGGAGGCGGAACTGCTCACCCTGGACAACGGCGCAATCCGCTGTGAAGTGCTGAGCTTCGGCGCCGCGCTGCGCGTGCTGGAGGTGCCCGACCGGGCGGGGAGGGCGGTGGATGTGGTGCTGGGCTATGACAGCCTGGAGGACTACCGCACCCGGGGCGGCTATCTGGGGGCGGTGGTGGGCCGCTTTGCCAACCGCATCGCCCGGGGCCGGTTCACCCTGGGCGGCCGGGAGTACACCCTGGCGGTGAACGACGGCGTGAATCATCTCCACGGCGGCCGGGTGGGCTTTTCCCACCGGATCTGGCAGGTGGAGGCGCTGGAGCGGGACCGGGCGGTGCTGGCCCTGCACAGCCCGGACGGAGAGGAGGGCTACCCCGGGAACCTGGACGTCCGGGTGACCTATTCCCTGGACGGCAGCGCCCTGGAGCTGCGCTGTGAGGCGGAGTGCGACCGGGACACCGTCTGCAATCTGACCAATCACAGCTACTTCAATCTGGCCGGGCACCGGGCCGGGACGGTGCTGGACCAGCAGCTGTGCATTTGCGCCGGCAGCTACACCCCCACGGATGAGACCGGCATTCCCCTGGGGAACCTGGCCCCGGTGGAGGGGACGCCCATGGACCTGCGGCAGATGACCCCCATCGGCGAACACCTGAGGGACGGGTTTGACCAGCTGCGCCGGGCAGGGGGCTATGACCACAACTACGCGGTGGACGGGCCGGCGGGAACGCTGCGCCCCGCCGCCCGGGCCTGGGCGCCCGCCACCGGCATCGGGCTGGAGGTCCGGACCACCCTGCCGGGGGTTCAGCTGTACACCGCCAACGGGCTGGAGGCCGGATGCCCCGGCAAAGGGGGCGCGGTGTACGGTCCCCACCAGGCCTTCTGCCTGGAGACCCAGTTTTACCCCGACTCCCCCAATCAGCCCGCCTTCCCCAGCTGCGTGCTGCGGGCGGGGGAGCGGTATGACCACACCACCCGGTTCTGCTTCACCGCCGGGGGGCGGTGAGCCGGAGGAAAAAATACGGGGAATTTCTATGGAGATCCGGCGGGAGATGTGGTACAATAACCATGAGCGCAGCAGGCTGCCTGGCGGATGCCCGGATCCGGCCCGGTGGGAGCACACCGTGCTGTGCCGGAACAGGAAATGGAGCACAGGCGTGCGGCCGGACCGACGGGGCCGGAGCTCCTGCGGCTGAACATCTGAAATCAAACATACAAGGAGGATGCACCTTGCCCGCTCAATATTACAGGGACGCATTAAGACTGGCCATCAAAGAACGACGCAACTGCATCACCTCAGGACAATACCCCTACCTTCCGGTGCTGGATGACTTCATCCCGGAGGAGCGCGCTGCCAACGGGATTGATCTGGGTGTGATCCTGGTGCCCTCGGATTTTATTGTGGGCACCAAAACCGCCACCCGCACCACGGCCTTTGCCCGCAATTTCATGCCGCTTCTGCCGGAGAACACGGAGTTTGCCCTGAAGTGGCGGAGCCTGTGCCAGTCCCACCTAGAGGAGGGGATCCGGGACCCGGTCCGGCTGTATGAGTACATGAACCGCTACTATGTGCAGGAGGGAAACAAGCGGGTCAGCGTGCTGAAGTACTTCGACGCGGTGTCCATTCCGGGGCATGTGACCCGGATTCTCCCCGAACGCAACGGGGACCCGGATGTGGAGCTGTACTATGAGTTCATTGAGTTCAATAAGATCAGCGGCATCAACTTCTTTGAGCTGACCAAGCAGGGCGGTTTTGCGGAGCTGCAGCGGCTGATGGGGAAAGCCCCCGACGCCCATTGGACGGAGGATGAGCGGCTGAAGTTCTCCAGCACCTTCTACCAGTTCCAGAGCGCCTACGAGGCCAACGGCGGCAAGCGGCTGAGCACCTCCGTGGGGGATGCCATGCTGGCTTATATCCGGGTATACGGGTACCAGGCGCTGCAGGCGAAAAGCGACCAGGAGATGAAGCAGTCTGTGGCCAAGGTGTGGGAGGAGATCACCCTGCAGCAGGAGGAGCGGCCCATCGACCTGAAGCTGGCCCCGGAAGAGGGCAAGAAAGCGCCCAATCTGCTCTCCATTGTGCTGCCCGCCGCCGAGCCCAAGGAGCTGAAGGTGGCCTTCATCAACGACAAGTCTCCGGCCACCTCCGGCTGGACCCTGGCCCACGAGCTGGGGCGGCTGCATGTGCAGCAGGTATTCCAGGGACAGATCGTCACCCGGGCCTATCATGACGCACTGAGCGAGAATCTGCCCAACGTGATCGAGCAGGCCATCGAAGAGGGAAACAAGGTGATCTTCACCACGTCGCCCCGTATGCTGCCCAGCAGTCTGCGGGTGGCGGTGGAGCACCCGGAGGTGAACATCCTCAACTGCTCCCTGAACAAGTCCCACCGGTATATCCGCACCTACTACGCCAGAATGTATGAGGTGAAATTCATCATCGGCGCCATTGCCGGCAGCCTGGCCCAGGACCGGCCGTTGGGCTACATCTGCAATTATCCGATCTACGGGCAGATTGCCGGGATCAACGCCTTTGCCCTGGGGGCAAAGATGGTGAATCCCCGGGCGAAGGTCTATCTGGAGTGGTCCTCCGTGGCGGGGATGGGAGATGCCTCCAAGCGGCTGACGGACCGGGGCATTGAGCTCATCTCCCTCCAGGATATGATCAGCGTGGACGCCGGAGGATTTTCCTACGGGCTGGCCCAGATGACGGAAAAGGGGCCGCTGAACCTGGCCATGCCCATCTGGCAGTGGGGCATTTACTATGAGACCATCCTGCGCCGGGTGCTCAACGGCACGTTCCGCACGGAGTACGAGGCCAGCACAAAGGCGCTGAACTACTACTGGGGCCTGACCGCCGGGGTGGTGGACCTGCGCTGTTCCGGGCTGATTCCCGAGAGCACCCGGAAGATGGCGGATTTCCTGAAGCGGAGCATCTGCAGCGGAATCTGCGAGCCCTTCTGCGGCCCGATCTATACCCAGAATGGATGGACGATCAATGGGGAGAATAGCAATAACGGCCTGTCTCCGGAGCAGATCGTCAGCATGGACTGGCTGGTGGAGAACGTGGAGGGTTCCCTGCCCTCCTATGAACAGCTGACGGACGAGGGCAAGGCCACGGTGGATCTGGTTGGGGTGGACCCGTCCAAGAAGGAGCAGAAGGGCGGGAGCTGAGCCGCACACGCGGGCATGCATGAGAGAAGCGGGGGATAGCAATTAAAATCTTGGCTGTATCGGATGTAGTTGCGAAAGAGTACTACGATTTTTACCGCCCGGGCAAACTGGCGGACTTTGACCTGATTCTGGCCTGCGGGGATCTGAAGCGCCGGTATCTGGAGTTCCTGGTGACCATGGCCCGCTGCCCCCTGCTCTACGTGCGGGGAAATCACGACGACGGCCTGCGGGAGGAGCCGCCGGAGGGGTGCGTGTGCATCGAGGACCGGATTTACAACCACGAGGGCATCCGCATTCTGGGGCTGGGCGGCTCCTACCAGTACCGACTGGGGGACAACATGTATACGGAGGGGCAGATGGAGCGCAGGATTCTCCGGCAGAAGTTCCGGCTCTGGCGGGGCGGCGGGCTGGACATCCTGCTCACCCACGCCCCTGCCCGGCACCTCAACGACATGGACGATCTGGCCCACCGGGGCTTTGAGTGCTTTACCAAAGTGATGGACCAGTACCGCCCGAAATACTTCATCCACGGGCACATCCACCACAGCTACAGCTTCCGGATCCCCAGGCGGTGTACCTACGGGGCGACCACAGTGATCAACGCCTGCGGCAGCTATGCCTTTGAATACTGACGAACCGGAATTTGCAAACCCCCGGGGCGGCTGCCCCGGGGGTTTGCATATCGGTTCAAAGGTTAAGAATTGCGGATGGACTCCTTAAGAAAGACGAAACGAGCTTGCCGCCGCCGGGAAGTGTGCTATACTGGACGGGAAGGGAGATGACCTGGCGGTGGGAGGGACAAAAGTACAGCCTGCGGGGCGAGAACGCAAGCGCCGGCGCCGGCACAGGGGCAGAAATCTGCTGGTTCTGCTCCTGCTGTGTGCGCTCTGCGCCGGGCTCTGGTATGCGATGCGGCTGGTGCGGCCGGTGCATCTGGCAGTGGAGTGCATCTTTCAGCAGCCGGAATTGCCCAATGGCTGCGAGGTCACCAGCCTGACCATGGTGCTGCGGTATCTGGGCTACCCCACGGAAAAAGTGCCGCTGGCCCGGCAGTACCTGCCCCGGGAGAGCGTAAGATGGGAGAACGGCGTGGTGTGCACCCCGGACCCGGAGCAGACCTATGTGGGCAATCCCTGGGACGGCAGCGGTTTTTATATCCTGCCGCCGGGACTGGTGAACACGGCCAACCACTATCTCAGGGACCGGGGCAGCAGCTATGTGGCCCGGGATCTCTCCGGGGCGGGGGAGTGGCAGCTGATCGCCCAGCTCCAGGCCGGACGGCCGGTGATTCTGTGGGCCACCCTGGACTATACCGAGGCGCAGTATGTGGACGAGACCTGGGTGATTGCCGGCACCGGCAAGACCTATACCCCCTACTCCAACCTCCACTGCCGGGTGCTCACCGGAGTGGAAGGGGAGCTGTTCTATGTGGCGGACCCCATTTTCGGCGTGCAGACGGTGGAGCGGGATGTCCTGATGAATGGCTACCGGGCGCTGGGCAGCCGGGCGATGGTGATTGCGGGGGGCTGAACGGCTGCGGTGCAGGCGGAAACATCCGGCGGATCAGACAGGGCCTTTTCCGGGCACGGTACCGGGGAGGGCCCTTTCTTGGTTCCGGGCCGGTCAGAAAAGGCTCCGGCCGCATAGAATGGGATGCGGTCCGCCCTGAGGGCGGCCGCCCATGATGTGTAGAGGAGCGAATTGCGATGCGTGAAAGCCTTGACATGGCCGCTTTGCAGGTGGGGGAGAGCGGCTATGTGACTGAATTATACGCCGGCCCGGCCATGGAGCGCAGGCTGATGGACCTGGGCCTGGTGCAGGGCACCCGGGTGACCTGTGTGCTGAAGAGTCCGGCGGGCGATCCCTGCGCCTACCTGATCCGGGGGGCCCTCATCGCCCTGAGACGCGCGGATGCCCGGGGAATCCGGCTGGAGCGGGAGGTTTCGGCGGCATGCCGGGCGGCCACGTGACCGGCCCGCAGCCCTGCGTGGCCCTGGTGGGCAATCCCAACGTGGGAAAGTCCACGCTGTTCAATGCGTTGACCCATTTGCGGCAGCATACGGGAAATTGGGCAGGGAAGACCGTGGCCACCGCCCAGGGGCAGTTTACCCATGGCGGAGTGGAGTACCGGCTGACGGATCTGCCGGGGATCTACTCCCTCACGGCGAAGACGCCGGAGGAGAAGGTGGCGTGGGACTACATTTCCAGCGGTGAGGCGGACGCCGTGGTGGTGGTGTGCGACGCCACCTGCCTGGAGCGCAACCTGATTCTGGTGCTGCAGGTGCTGGAGCTGACCCACCGGGTGCTGGTGTGCGTCAATCTGATGGATGAGGCGCGGCGGCTGGGACTGCAGGTGGATCTGGAGCACTTGTCTCACCGGCTGGGGGTGCCGGTGGTGGGCATTTCCGCCGGCCGTCAGCAGGGGCTGGAGGAGCTGAAGGAGGCCATCGCCGCCCTGATTGCCGCAGAGGAGAGCGGGGAGGAGCGCCGCCGCACCCCGGAAGAGCGGGCCAGGCTGGCGGAGCGGTACGCCGGACAGACGGTGCGCAGCCGCCGGGCGGACGCCCTGCGCCGGCAGCGGAATCTGGACCGCCTGCTGGTCAGCCGGCTGACGGGGATTCCCATTCTGCTGCTGCTGTTGGCTCTGATCCTGTGGCTGACGGTGGCGGGGGCGAATCTGCCCTCCCGGTGGCTCTCCCTGGGGTTTGACCGGCTGGGCGGGCTGTTGAATCAGCTGCTGACCGGAGCCCCGGAGTGGCTGCGGTCCCTGCTCCTGGACGGAATATACCGGGTGACGGCGTGGGTGGTGTCGGTGATGCTGCCCCCCATGGCCATCTTTTTCCCCCTGTTCACCCTGTTGGAGGACCTGGGTTATCTGCCCCGGGCGGCGTTTCTGATGGATCACGCCTTTCAGAAGGCCAGGACCTGCGGCAAACAGGCGCTGACCATGGCCATGAGCCTGGGGTGCAATGCCTGCGGCGTCACCGGCTGCCGGATCATCGACAGCCCCCGGGAGCGGATGATTGCCACCCTCACCGCCTCCCTGATGCCCTGCAATGGGAAATTTCCCACCCTGATCGCACTGATCACCATCTTCCTTGTGGGGGGAGGAGGAGCGGTGGCGGCCTCCCTGAAGGGGGCGGCGCTGCTGTTGGGGTTGCTGCTGCTAGGGGCCTGCGGTACGCTGGCTGTGTCCCGGCTGCTGTCCGCCACCCTCCTGAAGGGGACGCCGTCCTCCTTCACCCTGGAGCTGCCCCCCTTCCGGAGACCCAGGGTGGGCCAGGTGGTGGTGCGCTCCCTGCTGGACCGGACGGTGTTTGTGCTGGGCCGGGCGCTGGCTGTGGCGGCGCCGGCGGGGCTGCTGATCTGGGTGCTGGCCAACGGGAGGGTGGCCGGCGTCTCCCTGCTGGACTGGTGCACCGGGTTTCTCGATCCCTTTGCCCGGATCTTCGGCCTGGACGGGGTGATCCTCATGGCGTTCGTGCTGGGCTGGCCCGCCAATGAGATTGTGATTCCCGTGATGCTCATGGCCTATCTGTCCGCCGGCACGCTGGTGGAGTACGGGGATCTGGCCGCACTGGAGGCGCTTCTCACCAGCCAGGGCTGGACCGGTGTGACGGCGGTTTGCGTGCTGCTGTTCTCCCTGTTCCACTGGCCCTGCTCCACCACCTGCCTGACCATTTACCGGGAGACGGGCAGCCTGAAGTGGACGGCGCTGGCGGCGGCGCTGCCCACCGCGCTGGGATTTGGACTGTGCTTCCTGACGGCCTGGGCGGGAAGAATTCTGGGCCTGGGGTGAAAAAAGGAGCCGGCTCCCAGTGGGGAACCGGCTCCTGGCCAGATACGGGACATTCAGCGCTTCCGTTTGGGCAACTTGTTCTGCTCCTGGGTGAGCACCCACAGCCGGAAGGAGATGACCAGCATGAAGGTGGACACCGCCGGGGAGACCAGGGCGTGGCCGGCGATGGCGGAGATACCGAAGGCGGCCAGAGTGGAGTACAGGTAGGAGCAGTAGCGCAGGGAGGACAGACGCTGGAGCGGACGCTTGAAGAACTGCACGATGGCGTACAGGATGAAGGCCACATAGGGGATATAGTACAGCACGAATCCCACAATGCCCTGGCGGATCAGGATGCTCAGCGGGTCGATTTCCACCATGAACTCAATGCTGCGGCTGTAGCTGGCCGCATCGGCGTAGCCGATGCCCAGCAGCTTGCCCAGAAGCGGGGCCTCGGTATAGACCTGTACACTGGGAGAGGCGCTGAGCAGCCGCCGGCTGAGGATCTGGTCGATACGCTTGATGACCTCGTTGTCGTCAATGAGGGCGCGCAGCCAGGTACCCTTGCTGGCCCGCTGGATCTCCTCGCTCCAGGAGGCCATGACCATCTCCGGATCCTCTTCAATGAGCTTGTTGTAGACGTTGCTCAGGTAACTCTGGAGGGGAGAGGAGAAGTACATGGCAAAGATGACAATGGTGAGGATCAGCAGGAAGAGCATCCGCAGCCGGTACTCCCGGGTGCGCTCCTGCCGGTAGCGGACAACGGCCCAGACCAGGGCGAAGATGCAATACAGAAGGGTGATGCCGAAGATGATCTTGGTGCCCAGGAAGTTTGCGCTGAAGGCGACGCTGATCAAGGCCAGGGCGATGAGCAGGCCCTTCCACCAGGTTTTCCTGGTCACGGACGGGATCTGCTTCAGACAGTAGTAGATGGTGATGGGCGCGGTGAGGGCAATGATGCAGCTGACCTCGTTGGCGGCGTAGAACCAGCCCTTGTAGCCGTAGCCGGAGTTGCCGTAGGAGACGAAACTGGTGCCGGTGAGGAAGGCCAGCAGGATGACGCCGGCGTAGATTCCGCCGGAGATGGCGATGGCCCGGGTGGAGACCACGTGGCCGTACTCCCGGTAAATGGCATAGAGAAATACCGCGACAAAGGGGGCAAAGTAGACCTTGGCCAGCTCCTGCACATTTTCCAGGCACAGGGAGAACCCGCCCAGGGAGAACATCAGAAGGGAAAAGGCGGCCAGATAGGCGATGATGACGCCCAACACCACGACACACCACTTTTTCCCAGGAAATTGACACACGAAGACCACATATAAAAAGCACAGGACCATGAACAGCGCCCGGACCACCGTGCCCGCAGTGAGGGGCATTTCCGCATTGGCGCCCAGGGCGGTGAGAATGTCCAGAAGCGGCTGAAGAATGATATAGATACCCAAAACCAGAGGCAGCTGCGTTTTGGAAAACTGCCGGAGTCTGGCAAGTAAACTCATCAGAGATCACCTTTTGAACAGATTATATTGCCCGCGCCGCAGGGCAGGGCAGAGCCCGGAACAATATTATGTATAGTATAACGGATGAACATGTCGCATGCAACAGAAAAGAAAAATGTCTCGGAAAATGTGGCACAATAGACTGAATTCATCAAATTCCACCTGTGGAATCGGACATTATGACCGATCCGTCGTGAGAACAGAACAGGCACAGCAGTGCCGCCGCGTGTTCTGCGGAGAACCTGCTGTGCCTGGTTTCCTTACGGATGTGGAAAAGGGCGGATCTGGGGCCTGAAGAGCTGCGTTCGGGTCTTAGAGTGCGGCCTTCAGGGCTTCCACCTCGTCGGCGCAAAGTTCGCGCTCCTGCGCTTCCGCCTGGGGCGAAAGCTCCGGGCGCTGCCCTGCGCCTCCTCTCCCCAGACAAACCGCTGGCGCTGGGTTTGCCCGGGGCCCCAATTTGAGGGGCGGCAAAAACGCTTGTACGCGCCAAAAGGCGCGGGTTCGGCCGCCCGAGGAAGCGCCGTATTACAGTGCGGCCTTCAGGGATTCCACCATGTCAGTGCGCTCCCAGGGCAGATCCAGCTCCGGGCG
>CALWXG010000077.1 GCA_944385435.1 uncultured Oscillospiraceae bacterium | reverse complement strand
CCGGGGATGGTGTGGAGCATCTCCACCTGCACCTGCTCGGGCAGGGAGGAGGAAAAGCCCTGGATGTACAGCTCCTCTGTGTTCAGCCCCATGGGCTCGATGAACAGCTGGTGCCGGGGCTTGTCGGGGAAGCGGACGATCTTGGTCTCGATGGAGGGGCAGTACCGGGGCCCCACTCCCTCGATGGTGCCGTCGTACAGAGGGGAGCGGTCCAGGTTGCGGCGGATCACCGCATGGGTACGCTCATTGGTGTAGGTGAGGTAGCACACCGCCTGGTTTTCCGGGGCTTTTTCTGTGGAGAAGGAGAAGGGCTCCATGTCCGCGTCCCCCTCCTGCAGCTCCATTTTGGAGAAGTCCACGCTGCGGCGGTTCACTCTCGGCGGCGTGCCCGTCTTGAAGCGGCGCAGGGACAGGCCCAGGCCCTTCAGACAGTCTGTCAGGGGCAGGGAGGCGGCCATGCCGTCTGGCCCGGAGTCCCGGGCCACCTCTCCCACGATGGTACGGCCGCCCAGATAGGTTCCGGTGGCCACGATGACCGCCCGGACCGCGTAGGTGGCTCCGGTGGCGGTGCGCACAGCGTGCACGGCCCCGTCCTCTCCCGTGAGGATCCCGGTGACTTCCCCCTGCTTCACCCACAGGTTTTCCTGGAGCTCCAGGGTGTGTTTCATCACCTCCTGGTACCGGCGGCGGTCCGCCTGGGCCCGGAGGGACCACACCGCAGGGCCCTTGCCCCGGTTGAGCATCCGGTACTGGATGCAGGCTTTGTCCGCGGCCTTGGCCATCTCGCCCCCCAGGGCGTCGATCTCCCGCACCAGGTGCCCTTTGCCGGTGCCGCCGATGGCGGGATTGCAGGGCATGTTGCCCACCGCGTCCAGGTTGATGGTAAAGCACACCGTGCGTAGGCCCATGCGGGCGGCGGCCAGGGACGCCTCAATGCCCGCGTGGCCCGCGCCGATCACGGCGATGTCGAATTGTCCGGCGTCATATGGAATCATACACACTCTCTCCGCTCACTGCTCGCGGGCCCCGCGGGTTCCCGTGAGCAATCATCCTGCTAGGCGGAAATGAATTCCGCCTTGCGCCAAGGTTTTGCCTTTGGCAAAACGCTTGTACGTGCTTACGCGCGCCCCGCTCTGCGGGGCCCCTTGTGGCCCGCGCCGATCACGGCGATGTCGAATTGTCCGGCGTCATATGGAATCATACACACTCTCTCCGCTCACTGCTCGCGGGCCCCGCGGGTTCCCGTGAGCAATCATCCTGCTAGGCGGAAATGAATTCCGCCTTGCGCCAAGGTTTTGCCTTTGGCAAAACCTTGTACGCGCTTACGCGCGCCCCGCTCTGCGGGGCCCCTTGTGGCCCGCGCCGATCACGGCAATCTCAAATTGGCCGGCGTCGTAGTCCATGCTGTTTCTCCAAAAACAGACAGTTTTTGATTCCGCTTCGTATTATTTCAGCTCTATAGTTCAGTTTGTATTCGATTAGTTTTCTTTGTTGCTTTCCAGCCGAACACCAGCACCGCGCACACTCCCGCCAGCACAAAGTCCCGGAGGCTGAGCCTGCGCAGCACCATCGGATCGGCCAGCAGCGCCGCCGCCACGATCAGTACCGACAGCACATTGGGCAGCCACCCCCGGCCAAAGGCATACCACACCGCACAGGCCGCAAAGGGGGACAGACAGGCCACGATCGTCCAGCCGTACACATAGGTCATTCCCCACACGCCGTCCATCCACTCTGCGGCCAGGTAATAGGCAGGGATCATGGCCAGGAAAAAGACCAGGGCATGCGCCGCCGCCCGGCCCGGGCTGCCGCTGCACCGGGCAATGACCAGGCCAAGAAGGATCCAGACGGGCAGCTCGGAGAACACGTCTCCCAGCAGTCGGATTCCGGAGAAGTCCGCCCATTTGGCCAGCACGCCTGCTGCCAATCCTGCCGCCGCCATGGCCAGCAGGCCCAGCAGCCGCCTGGCCGGGGAGGGCGCGGGCCGCGGGGCGCGGAAGCGGTCCAGGGCGCTCATGGGGCGCCCTCCGCCGTCAGCTCCAGCACCGCCAGGTCCGGGCGGTTGAACAGCCGGAACCCCGGGAAGGGCACGGTGTTGTTGCCCAGCCCCCGGGAGACGAACAGGGTGCTGTCCCCCAGGGTGTACACCCCCGCCGTCCAGGTTGGGAAAAACCGCCGGTTGGTGCCCAGCAGCCCATCGGTGAAGGGCAGGCGGATGATGCCGCCGTGGGCGTGGCCGGAGATCACCAGGTCATAGCCCGCCGCGGCGTATTCCTCAAAGCGGTCGTTGCGGTGGGCCAACAGGATGGTGCACAGCCCGCCGTCCTGCTCCTGGATCTCCCCGTAGAGCTCCTCCGGCGTCTTTTGATCGGCATAGCCGTTGGGATCGTCCACCCCGGCCAGTACCACCCGGTCCCCGCCCCGCTCCAGCACCGTGTACTGGTTGGTCAGCACGGTGACGCCGCACTCGGCCAGCACCCCCTTGAGCTGGGAGACATCGGCGCATGCCCACTCGTGGTTGCCGGTGACATAGTAGGTGGGGGCGATGGCGGACAGTCCCCGGGCCAGGGCAGGCACCAGCTCCAGCTGGCTCTCCTGGTCGATGAGATCGCCCGTGACGGCGATGAGGTCCGGCTCCTGCTCCGCCACCAAGGCCAGCAGATCTTTGCTGTCCTCCCCATATTCATGGCCGTGGAGGTCGGAGATCTGCACGATTCGCAGGTCTTCAACCCCCTCCGGCAGGCCGTGGACCGGCACCCGGGTCACCGTCACCTGGATGCCCCACAGCTGCCACTGGAGAAACAGCCATCCGGCCAAGATCAAAATCAGCAGCGCCGCCACCCATCGCAGGGGATGGCGGCGCTTTTTTCCTTTGGTTCTTGAATTGGAATCAGTCATCATCATGGTTGATATAGTAGGGGCGCATCAGACTCTTGTGCTGCGTCGAGTCCTTCTGCCGGTTGGAGCGGGGCGGCGCCTCAATGGGCCGCGGCCGGTCGTCCCGGCGGCGTTTTTTCTTTTTGGACAGAGAGGGGGGCAGTACCGATGCGGCCGGATTCTTTCCGCCGGCCGCGGCCGGCTTTTCCTCCGCTTTCTGCTTCGCCTGTCGGGATTTCTTTCCCTGCTTGCTCTGAGGTTCCTTGCCGCTCTTCTCCGGACGGGCTTTTTCCTCCGGCCTGGACTCCTTGCCCGCCGGGGCCTGCTTTTTCCCCGGGTCAGACCGCCGCTGCGGAGTCCTCAGGGAGCCGCGGCGAGGGGCCAGCAGACGGGCTGTGGCATCCATGATCACATCGGAGTCCAGCGGGTTTGGCTTGTAGAAATCCGCGGCCGGCATGGCAGGGTCCGAGGGCAGCGTATCCTCCAGCTTGCCCTGGCGCACTCCCCGGTTCAGGGTTCTCTCCCTGGAAAAGGCGGATTCCCACTCCCAGCGGTTCTCCTCCGGAGCCTGCATCTCCACCTGCTCCGGCTGCGCCTCGCCGGCGCCGGAACCGGATTTCTTTTTCCGGCGCCGATTTTTCTTTGCCGGGGCGGTGCTGTCCTCCTGGGAAGGGGCCGCGCTTTCCTGCACCGGGGCAGGCGCCTTCTCCTCCTTCGCCGTGGCGCTGGCTTTGTTTGCCTCGTCCCGGGCCCGGCGGCGTTCCCGGGCGGCGGCCCGGGCCTCGGCGTCCTCCGCATTTACCGGCCTGCCGTGTTTGTCTTTCTGGGGGGGATCAAAATTGGCCATGGGATAGGGGTGATCGGCCACTACGGGGATTTTCCGCCCCAGCAGCTTCTCAATGCCCTTCAGCTCATCCTGCTCGTCGAACTGACAGAAGGAGATGGCAATCCCCTCGTGTCCCGCCCGGCCGGTGCGGCCGATGCGGTGGACATAGGTCTCCGGCACGTCGGGCAGATTGTAGTTGAATACACAGGGCAGCTCCTCGATGTCGATGCCCCGGGCGGCGATGTCGGTGGCCACCAGCACCCGCACCCGGCCCGCCTTGAAGTCATTCAGGGCCTGGACCCGGGCGGTCTGGCTCTTGTTGCCGTGGATGGCGGCGGCGGAGATTCCCCGTTTGTTCAGATCCTGGGCAATGCGGTTGGCCCCGTGCTTGGTGCGGGAGAAGACCAGGGCGGAGGAGATATCCCGCTCCTCCAGCAGGTGGGCCAGCAATTTGGTCTTGTTGGCCTTGTCCACATAGTACAGGGACTGCTGGATGACCTCCACCGGGGAGGACACCGGGTCCACCTCCACACGCTGGTAGTCGTGGAGCAGGCTGTTCACCAGGTCCATCACCTCAGGGGGCATGGTGGCGGAGAAGAACAGGGTCTGTTTCTTCTCCGGCAGCAGCTTGATCACCCGGCGCACATCGTGGATGAAGCCCATGTCCAGCATCCGGTCCGCCTCGTCCAGCACGAAGATTTCAATGTGGCTCAGATCCAGCAGGCCCTGGCCGTGGAGGTCCAGCAGCCGGCCGGGCGTTGCCACCAGGATGTCCAGCCCCCGGTTGATCTGGTCCACCTGGGGCTGCTGGCCCACACCGCCGAAGATGACAGCGTGGCGCAGAGGCAGATATTTTCCGTAGGCCTCAAAGCTGTCCTGAATCTGAATGGCCAGCTCCCGGGTGGGGGTGAGGATCAGGGCCCGGATCACCCGGGGCTTGGGAATGCGGCCGTTGAGCCGCTGGAGAATGGGGGCGGCAAAGGCACAGGTCTTGCCTGTACCCGTCTGAGCACAGCCCAGCACGTCCCGTCCCGCCAGGGCAGGGGGAATGGCCCCCTGCTGAATGGGGGTAGGTTCACGATAGCCCTGGAGCTTCAGGGCCTTGAGAATGGGGTCGATGAGACCCAGGTCACGAAAATTCATGAATTCCATTACGTCCTTTTATGATTGATCGGCGCGTCTGTGCGCCGCCAGAGCCAGTTTCACTGCTTCCACCGTCTCCGCCAGGCTCTGGCCATGGGCAGGGACGGTGAGATGGGCATACCGCCGGTACAGCGGCTCCCGGTATCGGTAGACATCGGCCATGGTCTCTCCCGGGGCCATGGCAATGCCCCGGGTGGCCAGATTGTGGATGCGCTCCTCCACATCCTCCAGGGAGAGCGACAGGTAGACCACAGTCCCCAGCTGCCGCAGATGGTCCATGGACGCCTCCCGGCACACGCAGCTGCCCCCCGGAGCGATGACGGTGCGGCGGCAGGAGAGGGCGCAGATGGCGTCCCGCTCCACGTCCAAAAAGGCCTGGGCCCCCAGCCGGTCCAGGATGTCCTGGAGCAGGGCCCCCTCCTGCTCCTGAATCACCAGGTCCACGTCCAGGAACCGATAGCCCAGGGCCTTTGCCAGCACCACGCCCACGCTGCTCTTGCCGGAGCCGGGCATCCCGATTAAAATGATGTTGTCCACAATGTCCCCACCCAATACACGGCCTGCGGAAACCGAGGGCTCCCGCGCTCGCCCATAAGATGACAGAATATTATATCATGTTTTCTCCGGCTTTGCAATTTAATTTGCATTGCGCATGGCAGCACACACGCAGGCCGCTCTCTTATACCTCAAACTGCCGGATTTTTTTACGAATAACCTGCATTGTGCATGGCAACAGCGCGGCGGACGGCGGCAAAGCCGGCCGCCCACGTCCTCCGCCCTTGCCTTTTTCCCGGTTTTGTGTTATGTTAAGTAAACCAAAACCCGCCGCGGCGCGGGGACACGTGAGGGGGCAGAGACATGGCGGAAACGGTGGTGCTGGGTCTGTCCGGCGGAGTGGACTCCGCCGTGGCCGCCCTGCGCCTGCGCCAGGCCGGATATGAGGTTGTGGGCCTCTACCTGGACGTGGGCCTGGGCGGGGAGGAGGCCGCCGCCGAAAACGCCCGGCGGCTGGGGCTGGACTTCCATGTGGCCCAGGTGGCCGACCAGCTGGAGCGCCATGTCTGCCGGCCTTTTTACGAGGCGTATCTGGCCGGACGCACCCCCATCCCCTGCGCCCAGTGCAATCCCACGGTGAAGTTTCCCGCCCTGCTCCGGCTGGCCGACCAGCTGGGCGCCCGGTATGTGGCCACCGGCCACTACGCCCGGGTGGGCCGGGGCCAGGATGGAAAAGCCGTCCTCCTCCGGGGCCCGGCCGGCAATGACCAGTCCTATCTTCTCTCCCGGCTGAGCCGGGACACGCTGGAGCGGGTGCTCTTCCCCCTGGGGGACACGCCAAAAACCCAGGTGCGCCGGGAGGCGGAGCAGGCCGGACTGCCCAGCGCCCGGAAACCGGACTCCATGGAGATCTGTTTCATCCCGGATCAGGATTACCCCGCCTGGCTGGACCGCCGGGGGGGCACGCCGCCCCCGGGCAACTTTGTGGACCGGGAGGGCAACGTGCTGGGCACCCACAAGGGTTATCACCATTATACCATCGGACAGCGCCGGGGGCTGGGCGTGTCCTCCACTGCCCGGCTGTTTGTCACCGCCATCCGCCCGGAGACCAACGAGGTGGTCCTCTCCCACGGGGAGGGGCTCACCGCCGAGCTGGTGCGCTGTGAGCAGCTCAACTGGCTGGGAGATTTCCCCCTGGAGGGGCCGCTGCCGGTGCAGGCCCGGCTGCGCCACTCCCGCACCGCCCAGGACGCCCTGCTGGTACCGCTGGAAAACGGCCGGGTGGAGCTGCGGATGGAGCAGCCCGCCCGGGCCCCCACACCGGGGCAGCTGGCCGTATTTTACCAGGGTGAGCTGGTGCTGGGAAGCGGGTGGATCACATGAAACTGACTCAAATTCTGGGCCGCACCTGGGTGCTGGAGGGCGCGGAACACATGGGTCTTTACCGTCTGGACGGCGGCCGGTGCATCCTGCTGGACAGCGGCCAGCAGTTTGAGCGGCAGGACCTGGCAGATACCCTGGCCGGGGCGGGGCTCACGCCGGTGGGTGTGCTGTCCAGCCATATCCACACCGATCACAGCATCAACAACGGCTGGCTGCGTACGGTGTACGGCTGCCGCACCGCGGCGCCTGCCGGCGAGATTCATCTCTGCCGCAGTCCCGCCGCCCTTCACCAATATATGGCCTTTTACTCTCCCGGCACCATCGCCCGGGAGTTGGGGGACATGGTCTCGCCGGTGGACTGTCCCATCCCCGCCGGAGATGGAATCTTCTCCTTCTGCGGCGCGGACTTTTCCATCCTGCACACCCCCGGACACTCCATTGACCACATCAGTATCCTTACCCCAGACAACATCTGCTATACCGGCGATGCAGTGCTGTTCCGCTCCGGTCTGAAGGCAAAGCTTCCCTATGGCTACGACCTGGCCGGCATGATCGCCAGCACCCGTCTTGTGGAGACGCTCGCCTGCGGCGGGTTCATCGCCTGCCACCAGGGGTGCGGGGACTGCGGGGAGCTCCACGAAGCTGCCCGGCAGACCCGGGCCCTGCTTCTGGGCAGGGCAGAGGAGATCCGGGGCCTCATCTCCCGCCCCATGACCTGGCAGGAGATCCTCCAGGCGGTCAACAGCCATTTTTCCCTGTTTTCCGCCCGGCCCATGCACACACTGCGGCTGGAGCGCAACCTGCGCTCTTTCCTGGACTATCTGCTGGATACCGGTGTCCTGACCTGTCAGGCCAGACTGGGCATGACCTATTTTTCCCCGGCTTGCGCCGCTGCAGAGGAGGGGGCCTATTGAAACCAAACATCCTGGTGATCTGCGGACCCACGGCCTCCGGCAAGACCGCCCTGGCCGTCGCCCTGGCCCAACGCTTCCACGGGGAGGTGGTCAGCGCCGACTCCATGCAGATCTACCGCCGTATGGACATCGGCACCGCCAAACCCACCCCGGAGGAGATGGGCGGCATCCCCCACCATATGATCGACGTGGCCGACCCGGAGGAGAACTACTCCGTGGCCCGGTACGTGCGGGACGCCGTCCCCATCGTGGACGACATCCTGGCCCGGAGAAAACTGCCCATCATCGCCGGCGGCACCGGGCTGTACATCGACAATCTGATCGCCGGCAGGGAATTCGCCCCCTTCCCGGCGGACAGCGGCCTGCGGGAAATCCTTCAGCACCGGGCGGAGGCGGAAGGCCTTCCGGTCCTTCTGGAGGAATTGCGCCGGGCGGACCCCGACGCCGCCCAGCGGCTCCACCCCAATGACGCCAAGCGCATCATCCGGGCACTGGAGGTCTATCTGGCCACAGGCAAGACCATCTCCCAGCACAACCGGGAGACCCGTGCCGTGCCCAACCGCTATACGCCGCTGACCATCGTGCTGAACTTCCGGGACCGGGCGGACCTGTGGTCCCGCATCGACCGCCGGGTGGATGAGATGATGGCCCGGGGGCTGGAACAGGAGGTGAGGGGGCTGCTGGAATCCGGCCTCGATCCCCGGTGCACCGCCATGCAGGCCATCGGCTACAAGGAGATCGCCGCAGCCCTGGCGGAGGGCCGAAGCGCGGCCGACGGCGCGCAGGAGGTCAAACTGCACTCCCGGCAGTACGCCAAGCGGCAGCTGACCTGGTTCCGCCGCAATCCGGAGGCCCACTGGTTTCTTTGGGGTCAAATTCCAGATTTTTCTTCTGCCCTCACTTTTTCGACAGAACTCATCCTGGCCTCTGGCTTACAATAACCGCACTCCCGGATGATTCCATCCGGCAGATTATTCCGGAGCAGTCCGCTCCGGGCAAATACAAAGGAGTGCACAGTTATGAGTTTTACCGCCATTGCCGTGGGCCGTCAGCCCAATGTCCAGGACACCTTCCTCACCTGCGCCCGGCGCCAGGCCGCCCGGGTCACCCTGTTTCTGATGAATGGCTACCAGCTGCGAGGCGTGATCACCGCCTTTGACCCCTATGTGGTGGTGCTCATGTCCGACGGAAAGCAGCAGGTTATCTACAAACACGCCATCTCCACCATTGCTCCGGAGCGTCCGGTATCCATGGAGCCTCAGCCCTGACCTGTCCTGAGGCTGCGCCTGCCGCCTGACCCGGGGCCGCCAAACGCAAAGGAAATAAGAGAATGAAAGAAAGCACCCTTGCCACAAAAGTCATGATCGGAATTCTCTGTGTGGGCGTCCTGATCTATCTGGCCCTGTATCTGCTCACCGGCTTCCAGGACAATCTGGTCACGGCGGTGGCCTACCAGTATCAGGTGAATCTGGGTCAAGAGGCGTCCGGTATTCTCATCCGGCAGGAACAGGTGTTGCCCAGCTCCGGTACTTACGTGGATTTTGTCCTCTCGGAGGGAGAGCGGGCCGCCGCAGGGGATCCTGTGGCCCTGATCTACTCCGATTCTTCCGCCCTGAGCACCCAGCAGACCATCCGCACCCTGTCCGCCGAGATCGACCAGCTGGAGTACGCCCTGTCCACGGGAACCCAGTCTGTGGACATCACCCGCCTGGATCAGCAGGTCATCAGTTCCATTGTCAGCCTGCGGGCCCTGTCCGCCTCCGGCGACCTGTCCGACCTGGAGGACTCCACCCTCAATCTGCGCACCATGGTATTCCAGCGGGATTACGCCTACGGAGACACCGATGCGGCCAGTCAGATCGAGCAGCTCATCGCGGACAAGCAGGCTCAGCTGGACACCCTGAACCGGTCCCTCAGCCAGGTCTCCCAGACCGTCTACGCCCCGGTCTCCGGTATCTTCTCCGGGCAGACGGACGGGTACGAATCCATCCTCACCCCAGATCTGGTGGACAGCCTCACCACCGGGCAGCTCACCGAGCTGCTGGAGGGGGGCGCGGCGGCCCCCGGAACTTCCATCGGGAAGCTCATCACAGATTCCACCTGGTATTTTGCCACCCTGCTCCCGGCGGGAAATGAGATGCATCTCACGGAGGGGACGCAGTACACCGTCTCCTTTTCCCACGATTTTTACGGCGATGTGCCCATGACTCTGGAGCGGATTGAGCCGGGGGAGACCCAGACTCTGGCGGTCTTTTCCGCCCGCTCCCATCTGGCCGACACCACCCTGCTCCGGGTCCAGACGGTGGATATTGTCACGGACACCCTTGACGGCATCCGCATCCCCCGCCGTGCCCTGCGGGTGGTGACGGAAGACGTGGAACAGGAGGACGGCAGCGTCAAACAGGAAAACACCTACGGCGTCTTCACCGTGGTGGGCCGCCAGGCGGAGTGGCAGGAGGTAAACGTACTCTACACCGGCGATACCTTCTACCTGGTGGAACCGGTGGATGAGTCCGCCTCTTCCCGGCTCCGGGTGGGGGAGGAAGTCATCCTGAATACCTCTGATATTTTTGACGGAAAGGTGGTTCGCTGAGAGATGGAACAGACCATTGCGGGGCGTCTGGCCGCGGTCCGCGCCAGCATCGCCCAGGCCGCGCAATCCTGCGGCAGATCCCCGGAGGAAATCACCCTGGTGGCCGCCACCAAAACCCAGACGGACGACACCATCCGTCAGGCCATCGCGGCCGGCGTCACCGTATGCGGGGAAAACCGGGTGCAGGAGTTCACCGCCCACCTGGCGGCGGGGGCCTATGAGGGCGCCCGGGTTCATTTCATCGGCCACCTGCAGACCAACAAGGTAAAGTATGTCGTGGGCCATGTGGAACTGATCCACTCCGTCTCCTCGGAAAAGCTTCTGCTGGCCATTCAGCACCAGGCGGAAAAACTGGGCATCGTCCAGGACATTCTGCTGGAGGTGAACCAGGCGGGGGAGGCGAGCAAGGACGGTTTCTCCCCCTCGCAGGTGCTTCCTGCCGCCCGGCTGGCGGCAGAGCTGGCCAACGTCCGCCTGCGCGGACTGATGTGCATTCCCCCTCCTTCCACCGGACCGGGCAAAAATCTTCCCTATTTCACAAATTTAGCGCAGTTAGCTGTTGACATAAGACAGGAAATAGGAGATAATAAGGCAGATATAGTGTACCTGTCTATGGGAATGAGTGATGATTATCAAGATGCTGTGCGCGCCGGAGCAACTCATGTGCGTGTCGGCACGGCTTTGTTTGGTCCTCGCCCGCCCGTTCCAACCAATTTAGGAAGGGAGTTCTGAACATGGGTTTTATTGACGAACTCAAGCGCCTTGCCCGGCCCTATGAGGACGAGGAAGACGATACTTACGAAGAAGATTTTACCCCCGTCAACACGCGGGACAACGCCCGGGAGCGGGATCGTGATCGTGACCGGGACCGCGATTATGAGCGGCGCAACAATAAAGTGGTCAACATCCACACCACCACGCAGCTGCAGGTGGTGCTGGTCAAGCCGGAGCGGTTCGAAAACGCCTCTGAGATCGCGGACCATCTGCGGGAAAAGCGCACGGTGGTGCTCAATCTGGAGCAGACCGACAAAAACATTGCCCGTCGGCTGATCGATTTTCTCTCCGGTGTGGCCTATGCCAACGAGGGGACCATCAAGAAGGTCGCGTTGTCCACCTACATCATCACCCCCTACAACGTGGAAATTCTGGGTGATCTCATTGACGAGCTGGAAAACAACGGTCTGTATTTTTAAGGAAAAGAGGGGCTGAACGATGCTGACTCCGCAGGAAGTGGCCAGCCACGCCTTCGCAAAAGCGACCCTGGGCGGTTACAACATGGCCATGGTAGATGAATTTCTCGACCAGCTTACGGAAGACTACACCGCACTGTACAACGACAACGCCATTCTGAAAAACAAGCTGAAGGTGCTGTCTGAGACGGTGGAGGAGTACCGCGCCACCGACAACGCTATGCGTAAGACCCTGCTGGCGGCCCAGCAGATGGCGGACTCCATCGTCAGCGAGGCGGAAAAGCGGAAATCCCAGCTGGTAAAGGATGCGGAGGCGGACGCAGACGCCCGGATCGCCGAGCTGGAAACCGCCATTGCCACGGAGGAATACCGTCTGAAGCAGGCCCAGCAGGCCACCGCCGCCTATGCCCAGAAGCTGAAGGCACTCCATGACGAAGAGGTGGAGTTCCTGTCCAAATTGGGGCAGATGGTTCCGCCCCAGACCTCTGACGCCGCCAGCGAAATCGAGGCCGCTGTCTCTGCGTCCATTCAACCGGAGGAAGAGGAGGAAAAGAAGAAGGAGCCGGTGGCCGTCTCCGTGGGCAAGCCCCGCAATCCTCTGGATGATCTGGACCCGGATGCCACCCGGCGTTTTGAAGACCTCCAGTTCGGCAAGGACTATGAGATCAACTGAACGGAACTGTTTCTAAAAAAAGCGGAGCCTGAGGGCGGCACGCATAAAACAGCACAAGATTATTTTCGGGAAACGGCGTAGCTTTGGCTATGCCGTTTCACCGTTTTGCAGGTCATTTAGCAAAGACGCAGGAAGTATTCCCACAAGGTCATAGGAAATGTCAATTTGCTGTTCCCTATACTTTGACTTGTCCGGCGCGTGAACATACACCGCCTTTACCATGTCGTTTAGGATAGCGGGCGTCAGCTCGTCCAAGTCGAGATACTTCCGTACTTTGCCGATAAACCTGTCAATGTTCTGTAAGCGTCAAATGTATAGGCGAAAAACCCAGCACGCCAAGGCCTGGCGTGCTGGGTAAAAAGATCGCTGGTGTTCA
>CALWXG010000076.1 GCA_944385435.1 uncultured Oscillospiraceae bacterium | reverse complement strand
CCTTTTCTCCGGACCGCATGCTCTGTACCGGAGCAATTCGCGAATGCTTCCCTCTCCCAAAAACAGGGGGTTCTCCTTTGCGTGTACAGGCGAAAGCTGCTTCCTGGAACTATTGTATCATGTCTAGTTTTGGACGTCAAGAGGGAATTTCAAATTATTCAAATTTTTCTTCTGTTTGTCAGTTTGCGTACAATGTCTCCATCCTGCTGTGGGCTTAAACGGGTTACGGTTTACTCAGATTTTTCTCAGATTGGTTCTCTCATAACTCAAAAGCCGCTGCCCTGAGGCAGCGGCTTTTGAATACTTTTTGTTGTGAAATTCAGGAAATATACTGATCGAATTCTGTTTCAACCAGGATGCGCCACACGCTCACGAAAGGTCAGCGGGCTTTTCCTCTTTCTGATCCGCGCAGACCGAATTCTGCCTCAGCGTTCCCTTTCCCCGGGCCAACAGCCAGCCGGCAGTGAGGGCAGTAAAGGGAGCCACCGTCACCAGGCCGAAAGAGCCGATAACGGTATGTATAATTTCAGCCGCAACATACTTATAGTTCAGCAGATTGTCCAGCGGCGTGCCCTGGGCCATGAATACCATCAGCAGGGCAATATAGCCGCCGGAATAGGCGAAGAGCAGGGTGGTGGTCATGGTTCCCATAGCCGCCCGGCCCACATTCAGGCCGGACTTCACCGCCTCTCGCCAGGGCAAATCCGGCCGCTTTTCCACCACCTCGTAAATGGCGGAGGTGATGTCCACGCTCAGGTCCATCACTGCGCCGGAGGCTCCCAGGAAGATGGACGCCATATAGATCTGGGTCAGATCCAGGTGCTGGTAGCCGGAGTAGAGCAGGCTCTCGGAATAGGACATCACCGCGCCGTGAATCTGGAACAGGTCGGTAAAGATCACACCCAGCACGCAGGTCACCAGGATGCCCAAAAAGGAACCGGACACCGCGGCGGCGCACCGCCGGTCAAAGCCGTACACCAGGGCGATGATGAGTACGGTGAGGAACAGCGTGATGGCCAGGCCCACCCAGATGGGATTGTAGCCCCGCAGATAAGCCGGCACCAGGACCTTCCACATGGTAAGGATGGTCAGGGCGAAAGAGGCCAGGGCACGCACCCCGGTGCGTCCCGCAAAGAGGATCAGAAATACGGCGAACAGCACCGCCAGCAGGGCCTCCCAGCCCAGCCGGAAATGGTCGGACATGGTGACGTTGGTGATCTCGTCTCCGTCGTGGCTCACCACCACCAGGGCGGTATCCCCCGGGGCAAAGATCTTGTCCTGTTCCAGGGAGCCGTTGAGCATATTCACGCCCGTGACCGTCTGGCCCTTGAACCTGCCGTCCAGGATGGTCAGCTGACACAGCTGCTCCCCGGACCGCACCAGCCCGGTGTCGATGATGGCGGAATTGTTTACGCTGATCACTTCGGCCCGGCAGCGCTCCGCGTCCTGATAATTCAATGCCCCCTCAAACCCGGTGGGCAGCAGCAGCAGGATCACAATGGCCAGCAGGCACACCAGAACCGGCGCCTGATAGCGGGCCCGGTCCCGGCTCAAAATTCGTTTCATGGTCAATTCTCCTATGGTCAGATTCAGGCCGCGTCCACTCCGGGTGGCTTGAGCCTGCCGGGAACAAATTCCCGACACGCTCAAGCCACCCCGGTCCCATGGGACCGGGGTGGCGCTTGCGCTGTGCGGTCAGTGTCTGTGCGTGTTGTCTCAGGCCACGTCCAGCATGTCGGCCAGCTTGTCGTAGATCTCGGTGTTGTCGTAATAGCCGTTGAAGGCCTCGCTGTTCACGCCCTGGGCCAGCACCGCCACGGGCAGGCCGGTGTGGCTGTAGGAGGTGAAGGAGATACCGGACTTGTTGTTGATGATGTGGGTGATGGTGACGGACAGGGGCTCATAGGTGCCGTAGAGCACGTACTCCTCCTGCTCATACTCGCTGGCGGCGGTGCCGTTGATGCTCTTCTCGTAGGCGGCGCGCAGATGCTCCAGCTCGTACTCGGTGAGCACCAGCTTGTCCCCCTCCTCGCCCTCGGTCTTCAGGCCGAACAGCTCAGTGACATCCTTCATCACGTCCTCGAAGGAGGTCTTGTTCTCCTTGTAGGCGGCGACATAGTCGCTGTCAAATTTGGCGAAGGAGATCTTCTGGCTCTCCAGCAGGTCCAGGTAGGTGTCGTAGTCGGTGCCGGCAAAGCCGATGGTCAGACCGCCGGTCTCGTGGTCGCCGGTGACCAGAATCAGGGTCTCCTCGGGGTGCTCGGCGGCAAAGTCGATGGCCACCTGCACAGCGTCGGCCAGAGCCTGGGTGTCATGGATGGTGGAAGCGGCGTCGTTGGCGTGGCAGGCCCAGTCGATCTTGCCGCCCTCGCACATCAGGAAGAAGCCTTCCTCGTCCTCGCCCAGGACCTCGATGCCCTTGGACACATAGTCGGCCAGGGACCACATGTCGTCGGTGCGGTCCAGTTCGTAGGCCATGGCGTCGCCGTCGGCCAGGTGCTCGTCGATGATGATGGTCTTGCCGTCCGCGGCAGTGACCTTCTCAGCCTCGTCCTGGGTCATGACCACGTTGTAGCCGGCCTCTTCGGCCAGGTCGTACAGGCTGTCCTGATCCTCCTCGGAACCGGTGGGAGCCAGCAGGCCGCCGCCGGCGAAGTACTCGAAGCCGGACTCAATCAGCTCCAGGCCGATCTCATAGTAGCTGGAGCGGCTGGCCTGATGGGCATAGAAGGCGGCGGGGGTGGCGTGGTTCAGGTTGACGGAGCTGATGACGCCCACGGCGTAGTCCTTCTGGCTGTGGAGCTTCTCGGCGATGGTCTCATATTCGATGGTGCCGGTCTCGTCCACGTTGATGGAGCCGGAGTAGGTCTTGTAGCCGGTGGCAATGGAGGTGGCGGTGGAAGCGGAGTCGGGGGCGAAGGAGTTGGAGTCGTAGGTGACGGCGGAGCCGGCGGCCTCAAAGTTCATGAAGTTGAGGTAGCTGGGGCCGTCCAGGATGGCACCCTGGTTGTCGTCCAGGCTGGGCTCGGCCATCCAGTAGTCCTCGTCCTCCAGGGCGCCCAGGTAGTCGGCGGTGGACTGGATCTGGGGATAGCTCATGCCGTCGCCGATGAACAGGAATACGTACTTCGGAGCAGTGACTGTTTCCGTCTGGTTGCCTTCGGTATTCTGGCTCTCAACAACGGGCTGGGAGGCACCGGCAGTGCTCGGCACAGCGGCGTTGCCGGTACATCCGGCCAGCAGGCCGAACAGACTGGCGCCGGCCAGCAGCGCGGCAATCTTCTGTTTGCAGTTCATAGCAGGGAATCTTCCTTTCTCATTGTTTGGGTGGTTTCGAACCTCGCTCATGGTACAGAAACTTCCCAGCCCTATCCAGCAAGAATCTGTAAAATAAACGGCTCAATGTGTGATCCATGTAAAACTCTCGGAAAGGTTTCTGCCGGTTGCTTCCGTTCTGTTCAACATCCCCGAAAGAGCCGAAAAAAGCTGCGGGCGCAATTGTCTGAAACAACCACATCCGCAGCTTTTTGTTCTTATATTCTCATTTTTATGCCATTTTACGCTCTTTATCGGCCCCGTTTATCACAGCTTCCGTTTCAACTGGTACAGCAGGTTCATCGCTTCAATGGGGGTCAGCGTCGCCCCGCCGGGCAGGCCCGTCGGGGTCCCCGTACTCCTCCTGCCCGGGCGCAGTGAATCCGCCCTTGCGCCAAGGGTTTGCCGCGGGCAAACCGCTTGTGCGGCGTGCCCGCCGCCCCGCTCCCGCGGGGCCCCGTGGAGACGCCTACGGCGCCGGTTTCTCTCACAGCTTCTGCTTCAACTGGTACAGCAGGTTCATCGCTTCAATGGGACTCAGCGTCTCCACAGAGGTGTTCCGGAGGATGCCCAGCACCTCCATGCCCGCCATGTCCCCCAGGGAGATCTGATCGTCCTGCTCCGCCGCGGGCCTGGACTGGGAACCTTCTCCCCCCTGGGCCTCCAGCTTGGCCAGGATCTCCCTGGCCCGTTCGATTACCTTGTTGGGCACGCCGGCCAGTTTGGCCACCTCAATGCCGTAACTCTGATCTGCGCCTCCCGGGACAATTTTGCGCAGGAACACCACGTCGTCTTTCCGCTTTTTTGCCGCAATGTGATAGTTTTTCACGCCCTGGATCTCCTGCTCCACCGCCGTCAGCTCATGGTAGTGGGTGGCAAAGAGGGTCTTGGCCCCCAGCCGCTTCCGGTTCGCACAGAATTCCAGCACTGCCCGGGCAATGGACATGCCGTCATAGGTGGAGGTGCCCCGGCCGATCTCGTCCAGGATCAGCAGGCTGTCCGGGGTGGCCTCCTTCAGCATCTGGGCCACCTCGGTCATCTCCACCATAAAGGTGGACTGCCCGGCCCCCAGGTCGTCCGACGCCCCGATCCGGGTAAACACCCGGTCCACCGTTCCAATGCGGGCGGAACGGGCCGGGACATAGGAGCCCATCTGGGCCATGAGGACAATGAGGGCCACCTGGCGCATATAGGTGGATTTACCCGCCATATTGGGTCCGGTGATGATGGCCAGCCGGCTCTCGCCGGTGTCCATATCCGTGTCGTTGGGGACAAACAGGGTATCCTTCAGCATTCGCTCCACCACTGGGTGGCGGCCATCCCGGATCTGGATCACTCCGCTGCCGTCCACCTGAGGGCGGCAGTAGTCGTTCTGCACCGCCACCGCGGCAAATGAGATGAGTACATCCAGCTGGGCCACCCCCGCGGCGGCCCGCTGCACCTGCCGCACCTGTTCCGCTGCCGCCTGGCGAAGCTCGCAGAACAGCTGATACTCCAGTGCAGTGATCCGGGTCCGGGCAGAGAGGATGTCGTGCTCCAGGTCCTTCAGTTCCTGGGTGATGAACCGTTCGCAGTTGCTCAGGGTCTGCTTGCGGATATAGTCCTGAGGCACCAGGTCGTAATTGGACTTGGACACCTCAATGTAGTACCCGAACACCTTGTTGTAGCCCACTTTCAGGTTCTTGATCCCGGTGCGCTCCCGCTCCCGCCCTTCTATGGCCATCACCATGTCCGCTCCATGGTCGATGAGATCCCGCAGCCGGTCCACCTCTTCGTGATAGCCCGGCCGGATGAAGTTGCCCTCCCGGATGGTAAAGGGCAGCCGGTTCTTCTCGTCCTCGTCCCGGATGGCGCGGTCAATGAGGGCCTGCAGCTCCTCCAGCCCCTCCATGCTCCCGATCACATCGGTGAGCATCCGCCCGGACAGGTCCCTGGCCTGGGCCAGCAGCTCCGGCAGCACAGCCAGGCCCTGGGCCAGCTGCTTCATATCCCGGGCGTTGGCGCTGCCGTACACCACCTTGCCGATGAGCCGCTCCAGGTCGGGCACCTGCCGCAGGGTGAGGGCCAGTTCTTCCCGGGCCACCGTATCTTCCACCAGGACCGCCACCGCATCCTGTCGGCGGATGATGTCCCCCGGGCTGCGCAGCGGCCGTTCGATCCAGGCGCGGATCATCCGATGCCCCATGGCCGTGCGGGTCTTGTCCAACACCCACAGCAGGGACCCCTTCTTCTCCTTGTTGCGCAGGGTCTCGGTCAATTCCAGGTTCCGCCGGGCCGTGAGGTCCAGCTCCATGTACCGCCCCTCCGGCTCCTCCTCCAGCACCAGTGGGCCCAGATGGCTCAGATCCGTCTTCTGGGTCTCCGCCAGATAGGCGGCCAGAGCCCCCGCCGCCTGGAAGCCCAGCCGCCGGCGGCCGCCCTGCTCCGGCAGGGGGTCCTTCTCCTCCCACAGGCCGCAGCCGGCCAGGGCCTTCGCCGCCGCCGCAGGCTCAAAGGCCTGGTCCGAGCCGGTCTGGCACAGACATCCCAGCCGGTCCCGCAGGAAGGCGACCAGCTCCTCCTGTCCCGCGGCCCCGGTGGAGAGGATGGCCTCGCTGGGCAGCCAGGCGGAGAGCTGGTTGAGCAGCCGGGGCAGCGCCCCCTCGCCCTGGAAGGCGCAGGCGGCAAACTGGCCCGTGGACATATCGCACCGGGCCAGGGCGTAGTCCTCCCCGCCGTGCCAGACGGCGCAGATATAGTTGTTCCGGCTCTCGTCCAGCATCACATCGTCCATGGCGGTGCCCGGGGTGACAATGCGCACGATATCCCGCTCCACCAGACCCTTGGCCAGGGCCGGATCCTCCATCTGCTCGCAGATGGCCACCTTGTATCCACGCTTGATCAATCGGGCAATGTAGCTCTGGGCGGAGTGGTAGGGCACGCCGCACATGGGCACCCGTTCGTCCTCCGGCTTCTTCCGGTCCCGGGTGGTGAGGGTGAGTCCCAGCTCTTCCGCACCGATCTTGGCGTCTTCGTGGAACATCTCATAGAAATCGCCCAGCCGGAAGAAGAGCAGACAGCCTGGGTTCTCCTCTTTCATCTTCAGGTACTGGCGCATCATGGGGGTCAGTTCTGCCACGGGGCAATCATCGTCCTCTCTCTGTTTCGGAAAATATCGGCGCGCAGGTTACCCCTCCGCGCCGAAATCGGTAATGACATATACATATCGGACGCCGTCCAGGTCGGCCGTCGGCTGGATCCGGGCATACCGGCTCAGCCCGTCCGCCTCGGTGAACAGCCCGGTGACGCTTCCCACCACCAGGCCCTCGGGATACTCCTCTCCCAGGCCGGAGGTGATCACCTGGTCTCCGGACACCAGCTGGGTGCCCTCCGGCAGATAGGACAGCTTCAGCGCCCCCTCCAGCATCAGGGTAAAGTCCCCCTCCAGAATGGCGTTGTCGTCGGTTCTGGCCACCCGGCCGCCCAGTTCCACGCTGGGATCCAGCACCGTGGATACCAGGGCCCAGTTGCTGCCCACATCGGACACCACGCCCACCAGGTTCCCGTACTGGTCAATGACGCAGTCCTTCAGGGCCACCCCATCTCCGGTCCCCTTGTTCACCATCAGGGTAGACTTCCAGTTGTCCGAAGTTCTCTGGGTGACCTCCGCGTCCTCATACTCAAATTCCGGCCGCTCTTCCGCCAGATCCAGCAAATCCTCCAGCCGCTCATTCTCCCGGATGGCATCCTGGTATTCCCGCTCCATCTCCTCCAGCTCGGCGATGCGCCGGCGCAGCTCCTCGTTGGTCTGCTCCAAGGCGTCGTAGCGGAACGTCCGGTCATACTGCTCCTGGGTCCAGTTGGTCACCGCGGCGGAGATCCCCCGGAAGGGAGTGGCGATGAGCTCCACCAGATTGGTCAGCGGGTTGGCCCCCAGCACGGACGACCCCACCGCCAGCACCGCGGCCAGAAGCACCGCAATGATCACCAGCAGCAGCCCGTTGTCTCGAAAAAAACGCTTCATCGGTCCTCCTAAACCACTCAGCGGGCAGCCATCGCCAGCAGATCCAGGCCAAATCCGGCCAGAATCCGGCCCAGCCGGTAGACCGGCAAGCCCATCACGTTGAAATAGTCTCCGTCGATGCCGGATACCAGCAGGGCGCCCAGGCCCTGGATGCCGTAGGCTCCCGCCTTGTCCATGGGCTCGCCGGTGGCGATGTAGCTGCTGATCTCATCCGGCTCCAGCTCCCGGAAGGTGACGGTGGTCACCTCATGCTGGGTCACGGCCTGTCCGCCCCGGATCACCGTGACTCCGGTGTAGACGTAGTGGCGGTTGCCGGACAGGGCGGACAGCATGGAAAAGGCGTCCCGCTCATCTTCCGGCTTGCCCAGCACGGTGCCCTCCAGGGCCACCACCGTGTCGGCGGCGATGACCAGATCATCGTCATCCACCTGCCGGGCCACCGCCCGGGCCTTGCGCAGGCTTAGCTCCTCCACCATTTCCGCCGGGGAGGGGTTGCCCTCCACGTGCTCGTCCACATGGGAGACGACCACTTTGAATTTCAGCCCGATCTGCCCCATCAGCTCCTTGCGCCGGGGAGACTGGGATGCCAAAATAATATCCAACCAGAGTTCCTCCTATTCGGTCCTGTTCCGGCCAGCGCCAGACGGCCGCCGCCGTTTCTTGGGGAAAAGAGGTCCCTTTTCCCGTCACTCCACATCCCGGTAGTACAGCCCCCGGGTGTAGTTGTTGGGGGTATAGTTCCCCTGGCCCCGGTACCGCTCCAGCACCCGGGCGCACTCCAGGGCGTTCTCCGTGGTAAAGTTCAGCCGGATGGCCCACAATCCCGCCCGCCGGTAGTCCTGGGCCTTGTCCGCCAGAAACAGTTTGTTGGCGTTGAAGATCTCGTTGCGGCATCCGTAGGCCTTCAGCACCGGAAACTGCACACCCTTCCGGTCCGTCAGGTTATTCACGTTGCCGCACACGCATTTGCCAAAGTGATTTTTGATGATGCAGTTTTCCATGATCATCAGGGGCAGCCGGCCATAGGCGATGAGCTCCGTATCCACCGCCTTCGCCAGATCCCGGATCTGGGCCAGCTTCAGCTCAAAGGACGCCGTGAGGGAGGCAAATCCCATGCGCTTGTACTCCTTCACCGCCTGGCTGTTGAAGACCTGGAGCCCGAAATCGCCCCGCAGCGTCATGCCCGCCTGCCGCACGGTGTCAATCAGCCCCAGATTGCCCGCCAGGGCCTGGTCAATTCCCAGCTCCCGGCACCGCGCCAGCGTCTCGCGCAGCTGGTCCAGTTCCCGGTCCAGGCACACCCTGGGCAAAACCGCCGCCACCGGGATCTCCCGCGCCAGGATCTTCTTGACATCCTCCGGATAGGCGGCAATTTCCTCCGCAGGCAGATAGATGAGATCCGGCTGCTGCCGGAGCAGCTCCTGACTGACCTGCTCGATACGCCGCACGGACAGATTGATCTGGGGCTCCTTCCGGGGGTTTTCATACCGGGCCCCCAGCTTATAGGGGGCATGCCGGCGCTGGGGCAGGGCCGTGCGCTGCTCAGACAGGTCCTCCAGCACCTGACGCCGCAGGCCGTTGAGCACGGAAAGCGGCACCGCCAGGCCGTCCGACACCAGACAGCGCACCTCTTTGCACCGGTAGGGCGTCCCTCCCGTTTTACTCAGCTGGACCTCCACGTCCTGCCGGGTCACCGACCGGTTCCGGGCCACCTCCGGCAGCGGCCCCGCCGCCGTGGCCACCCGGCCCTGGGCGTCCTCCACCCCCACCTGCACCGGTTCTCCTGCCCGGATCATGGCGTAGAATTTCACCGGCACCCCGGGGCCCTCTCCCTGCTCATAGGCTGCCCGGGCCCGGGCAAACAGCTCCTTGGGCTCCTGTTCCTTCTCCCGCACGCCGAACATCTCCGGGCCCTTATGCCCGGTAAAATAGCCGTCGGTAAATCCCTGCCGGGAAAAGGCGCTGCGCAGCTGCTGCAGCTCCTCCCGGGTGGGCTCCCGCCCCTCCCGCAGGGCGTCGGCATAGACCTTGGTCACCACCCAGACGTACTCCGGGCGCTTCATGCGCCCCTCGATCTTGGCGCTGGCAATTCCCATCTCCTCCAGTTCCCGGAGATGGCCAGCCAGCGAGGCGTCCTTCAGGGACAGGGGATAGCCGTCCGCCCGGCCGCCGCCCCAGCCGTAAGCCAGCCGGCAGGGCTGGGCGCACAGGCCCCGGTTGCCGCTGCGCCCGCCGATGACGCTGGACATGAAACACTGTCCCGAGTGGCACATACACAGCGCGCCGTGGACAAAGGTCTCAATTTCGATGGGGGAGTTGGCGCAGATGTACTCCAGGTCCTTCCGGGACAGTTCCCGGGCCACCACCGCCCGGGTGATTCCCAGATCCGCCGCCGCCTTTACCCCGTCCAGGTTGTGGATGGACATCTGGGTGGAGGCGTGCACCGGCAGATCCGGAGCCACCTGGCGCAGCACCCGGACGATCCCCAGGTCCTGCACCAGCACCGCATCCGCTCCCAGCCGGGAGGCCGTGACCGCATGCTCCGCCGCCTGTTCCATCTCCCGGTCTGAAACCAGCGTATTCAGGGTCAGGTACAGTTTGACTCCCCGCAGATGGCAGAAGGAGACCGCCTGGGCCAGCTCTTCCTGTGTGAAATTTTTTGCATTGCGCCGGGCGTTGAAACTCCCGAAGCCCAGATAGACCGCGTTGGCGCCGGCACACACCGCCGCGCGCACTGCCTCCGGGCTGCCCGCCGGGGAGAGGATCTCCATGTGTTCTGCTTCCTCGTTTCGTGATGTAGTAGTGATTTGCGTCCCTCTCCAGGGACCCTGTGCGCTGCCGCAGCCGCCCGCCTCAGCGCTTCCGGGATCACGCTCGGACCGGGCCCATGGCCGGGGCGGTGCATCGGCACAAGCTGCGTATCCTTTTCTCTGCAAAACCGCGTTGCCGGGTTTTGCAGGGAGGGATTTCCGGCTTCGGGCAAATCCAGTCCGGCCCTTGGCCGCTCCTGGCTTTGCCCATCCGCTCCCGTCTTATCTCCCCTATGGGCCTATCCTCGCGCTTCTTCATTTCCGCTGCTGGAGCTTGAAGATCTCCCGTTTGGCCTCGCTCAACTCCAGTTTCTGCTTGGCCGACTCCTCCAGCAGATCCTTGATCTGACGGCGGAGGTTCTCCGCCGCCTCCTGCTCCTTGAACCGCTCGTCCGCAATGTTCAGAGCGGTAAGCACCGCGCAGTCCACCAGCGCCATATTCCCGGCTGACGCGGTCTGCGCCAGTTTTTCATCCACATAGGCGGCCACCCGCTGCACATACTCCTGGCCCTCCGGCGCCAGCAGAGTGTACTGCTGCCCCCGGATCGTAACAGTAACTCGGTTTTGCATGCCTGTCCCTCCCAAGACTTTTTTGTTATCCTGTAGTATACCATAAATCCCGAAAGAATGGAATGAAAAGTTGCACGTCATTTCCGGTAAAACCACGAAGTTTCGTTGACTTTCCAGCCCCTCCATGATACACTTGACTTATCAATCTTTCGGAGGTTTTTGCGATGTTCACAAAGGAAGACAACCTCATCTTGGATGACATTCTGAAAAACCGCCGCATCTGCCGGAAGTTTGACGGCCGGGTCCCGAGCCGGGAGGATGTGGCTGCCGTGGTGGAGGCCGGACGCCTGGCCCCCTACGCCTCCATCTCTTCCGGAGACGTGGAGGTGTTCCGCCACTTCTTCGTCCTGTTTCAGGGCAATCCCATGCTGGCCGATATTGACCGACTGATCCGGGATCAGAGCTTCCTTGACGTGGAGCAGCTGCGCGCCGAGATGGAGGTGGACCCTTTCCTGCGGCAGTACGGCGCCGGGCTGGAACAGATGTGGTCCCACGTGGCCGAGGCCGGCCTGCCCGTCTTCCCTGATCCCCCCTGTCTCATCGTGCTGGCCGAGTGGCGGGGCGCCCGCCGGGCGGAACGGCAGAGCCTGGCCCATACCATCCAGAACATGTGGCTGAAAGCCACCGCCCTGAACCTGGACTTCAACCTCATCTCCCCCCTGGAGAGCATGGTGGACAACGAGGAATTCTGCTCCCTGTTCGGCCTGCCCGCGCACCGGTACGGCTTCCACGGCTGCGTGCTGGGCTACCGGGCCTCCGACAAACTGGTTTCCAAGCCCATTTCTGCCCAAGTTCACTGGTTATAATGGATTTTGCCGCTGTTTTCAAGTACTTTTACCATTGACGCCCCTGCCTTTTGATGATACAATTCACCTGTGTAAAAAGGCATCGACCGGGAGGAGTACCCGGCCGCCCGGGTACAGAGAGAAGCCGGCTGGTGAAAGGCTTCCCCGGACGGCGGCGAAGGCGCCCGGGAGCCGCGGGCAGGAAATGGCCCGCCGGTCTGACCCACCGTTATCCGGGAAATGGAGTGCGCATCCGCCAGATGCGAATTCAGGTGGAACCGCGGATTTGCTGTTATAATTCGCCCTGAGCCAGCTGGCTCAGGGCGTTTTTTCTGCCCGGGCCGGATCAAAGGGAAAGGACTGTTGAAACGTGAAAAACACAGACAAAACCATGGAACAGATCGTCAACCTCTGCAAAGGCCGGGGCTTCATCTTCGCCGGCAGCGAGATCTACGGCGGTCTGGCAAACACCTGGGACTACGGCCCCCTGGGTGTGGAACTGAAGAACAACGTGAAAAAGGCCTGGTGGAAGAAGTTCGTCCAGGAGAACCCCTACAACGTGGGCCTGGACGCCGCCATTCTCATGAATCCCCAGGTGTGGGTGGCCTCCGGCCATGTGGGGGGCTTCTCCGACCCGCTGATGGACTGCAAGGAGTGCCATGAGCGCTTCCGCGCCGACAAGGTGATCGAGGACTGGTGCCAGGAGAACCACTTCGACCTGGGCCACAGCGTGGACGCCATGAGCCAGGAGCAGATGAAGGCCTTCGTGGAGGAGCACCAGATCCCCTGCCCCACCTGCGGCAAGCACAACTGGACGGATATCCGCCAGTTCAACCTGATGTTCAAGACCTTCCAGGGGGTCACCGAGGACGCCAAGAACACCGTCTACCTGCGCCCCGAGACCGCCCAGGGCATCTTCGTCAACTTCCAGAACGTGCAGCGCACCACCCGGCGCAAGCTGCCCTTCGGCGTGTGCCAGATCGGCAAGAGCTTCCGCAACGAGATCACCCCGGGCAACTTCACCTTCCGCACCCGGGAGTTCGAGCAGATGGAGCTGGAGTTCTTCT
>CALWXG010000075.1 GCA_944385435.1 uncultured Oscillospiraceae bacterium | reverse complement strand
TGGGCCTCCACGCCCTTGGCCGCGTCGATGACCATGACGGCGGAGTCGGCGGCCATGAGGGTGCGGTAGGTGTCCTCGGAGAAGTCCTGGTGGCCCGGGGTGTCCAGGATGTTGATGCAGAAGCCCTCATACTGGAACTGCATCACGGAAGAGGTGACGGAGATGCCCCGCTGCTTCTCGATCTCCATCCAGTCCGAGGTGGCGGCCCGGGCATTCTTCTTGCCCTTGACCACGCCGGCCTGGGCGATGGCGCCCCCGTAGAGCAGGAACTTCTCCGTCAGGGTGGTCTTGCCCGCGTCGGGGTGGGAGATGATGGCGAAGGTGCGGCGGCGGTTGATTTCAGCTTCGTATCTTGACAAAAGAAACGACCTCCAGAAAGAAATAGAGTAAGCCATCATCGACCGTCGCGCCGGATGGCGCGCAAATTCGGAGCCGGTGACGGCGGTGCTTTTCCACAGGGACGGATCCCTTCCGCCCGGGGAAAAGAAAAGGCGAGCCCCGGGAAAGGAGTTGATCCCGCAACGGACGGCCGACAGGGAAAACACTTTACAGCACCTGAAAACACAGAGATCCCTGTGAAAATCGGAAGATACCCTGTAAAGTGATTTTCCATGACACAATTTGCGGACAGACAGGCCGACGGGGAATGCCGCCCGGCGCGCTGCCGGCTGGAAGTTCAATTTTGCGTAGAAGATTATACCACTTTGCATGGAAATGGGCAACTGTGGGTTTTGAATGGCCGGAAGTGGGAGGGAGACTATGTGACAGAGATCATTGTGGCGGCCATAGCGCTGATTGGAACAGCGGTGGGCAGCCTGGGAGGGATTCTGGCGGCCAACCGGCTGACCAATTACCGGATTGAGCAGCTGGAGAAAAAAGTGGACAAGCACAACAGCGTGGTGGAGCGCATAGCGGTGGTTGAGGTCAGGCTGACGGAGCAGCAGGATGACCTGGCCCGGCTGCGGAAGGAGCTGAGTCTGTGAGGAGCGGGGGAGCGGAAAGGAAGAGATGACATGGAACCGATTTTGATGAAGGAGCGGCTGGCCCGTCTGCTGAGTGTGAAATCGCTGGTGACGCTGGCGCTGACGGCGGTATTTTCGGTGCTGGCCTTTACGGAAGGCGTGGATCAGGATTTCATGACGGTGTATACGGTGATCATCGCCTTCTATTTTGGAACACAGTCTGAACGGCAGATCCAGGCGATGTCGGGAGGGAAAAAGGAATGAATCTGCTCAAATGTCTGCTCACGGCAAACGACTGCTGGAAAACGGGGCAGTACATCACCCCCAGGGGGGTGATGGTCCACTCCACCGGCGCCAACAATCCCACGCTGAAGCGGTATGTCCAGCCGCTGGAGGGATCGGCGGACTACGACAGGCTCACCGGCCTGCTGGGCTATAACCGCAACGCCAACGACTGGAACCGGTCTGGCACCAACGCCTGCGTCCACGCCTTTGTGGGCCGTCTGGCGGACGGCAGCGTGGCGACGGTGCAGACCCTGCCCTGGAACATGCGGGGCTGGCATGCGGGAAACGGGACCACCCGCCCCAGCGCCAACAACTCGCACATCTCCTTTGAGATCTGCGAAGACGGTCTGGAGGACGGGGAGTATTTCCATCAGGTCTACCGGGAGGCTGTGGAGCTGACGGCGATGCTGTGTCAGCTCTACAATCTGGATCCGCTGGCGCCGGAGGTGGTGATCTGCCACAGCGAGGGATACCGGCTGGGGATGGCCAGCGGCCACGCGGACGTGGAGCACTGGTTTCCCAGATTCGGCAGGACCATGGACGATTTCCGCGCAGAGGTCGCGGCAGAACTGGAGGATGAGACAATGACGCAGGATAAATTCGATGAGATGATGGAAAACTACCTCAGCCGCCGGGCCAGGCAGCCGGCCTCCGGCTGGTCTGCCTCCGGCCGTGCCTGGGCGGAACAGGCCGGTCTGGTGCAGGGTGTGGGGGACCTGGATGGGGACGGAGAGACGGATTTCAGCTACAAGAGCTTCTGCACCCGGGAGGAGCTGGTGACCATCCTGGACCGGCTGGAGCGGAAGGGCGCCGGCGCAGACGCCTCTTGACAGACGGGGGAAGATCTCCTATGCTGTGGTCGAAGCCACGGGGCCGGGGACATCCGGCTGCCCGGGCTGAGACCACGGCAAAGGCGGAAAAGGATATGGAACTGGAACGATTTCTGGACGCGCTGTACGACTGCCCGGTGGTGGCGTCCGTCAAGGAGGAGGCAGGACTGGAGCAGGCGCTGGCGTCGGAATGCCGGGTGGTGTTTCTGCTCTTCGGCGACGTGGTGACGCTGCCGGCGGTGGTGAAGCGGGTCAGGGAGAGCGGGAAGTACGCCCTGGTGCACCTGGATCTGGTGGAGGGGCTGGCGCCCCGGGAGATCGCGGTGGATTACCTGGCCAGAAAGACCGAAGCCGACGGAATCATCACCACCCGGCCCCAGCTGGCCCGGCGGGCGAAGAGCCTGGGGCTGCTCTCCCTGCAGCGGTTTTTCCTGCTGGACTCCATGGCAGTGGAGAATATGCGCCGGCAGCTGGAGCAGGATACCTGCGACCTCATTGAGGTGCTGCCGGGATGTATGCCCCGGGTGATCCGGGATGTGGCCTGTTCCCTGGCCAAGCCGGTGATTGCCGGCGGCCTGATCCGGGACAAGGAGGACGTCACCGGGGCACTGGCGGCGGGAGCGGTGGCGGTTTCCGCCACCAGCCCGGAGGTCTGGTGCTTCTGAGCGGAGAACAGGGCGGAAGCGGCCTGCCCGGGGACGGGCAGCGACGGGATAGAGGAACAAGGAGGATAGCCATGAAGAGGCGGTATCCGGAGGAGTCCCTGAGGAAACAGTATCAGCGGCTGACGCAGAACCGTGCCCGGGCCAGGCGCAGCGGTCAGCCCACACCCAAGCTGGACGCCAGGATCGAGAAGCTCCAGGCCCTGATGGGCAGCACGGTGGAGTCCGTCAAGAACCAGCGGCCGGGCGGGAGTAACTTTACCAACTACAAAGGGGTGGACAAACGCCCCATGCAGGCGGGCGCGTTCATGCCGAAGTGAGGAAAACAGGATCTGGAAACAATGCGGGGCCGGTACGCTGCGGGTACCGGCCCCGCATTGTTTCCGGGGTTGCCGAACCGGGCGGGAGATGATATACTTTCATTCTGGACAAACTGAAAACGGAAAGGCCGGGGCGCGGCCCCGGCGGGACGACTTTTGAGATATAGGCGGTGCTATTCATGAAACTCATGGCCATCGACGGCAACTCCATTGTGAACCGGGCCTTTTACGGAGTGAGTCAGAACCTGTCCACCCGGGACGGGCTGCCCACCAACGCCATCTTCGGCTTTCTCAACATTCTGTTCAAGCTGCTGGACGAGGAGAAGCCGGAGGCTCTGGCGGTGACCTTCGACCTGAAGGCGCCCACCTTCCGCCACCAGGCCTATGAGGGCTACAAGGCCCAGCGCAAGGGGATGCCCGACGAGCTGGCCGCCCAGATGCCGGTGCTCAAACAGGTGCTGGACGCCATGAACATCCGCCGCTACGAGCTGGAGGGCTGGGAGGCGGACGATCTACTGGGAACCATGTCCGCTGTGGCCGAGGCCGATGGCTGGGACACGGTGGTGGTCACAGGGGACAAGGACTCCTTACAGCTCATTGACGAGCACGTTACCGTCAAGCTGGTGTCCACCCGCATGGGCCAGACCACCACAAAGGATATGACCCCGGAAGCCTTCCGGGCGCAGTACGGCTTTGACCCCATCCACATGATCGACCTGAAGGCCCTCATGGGGGACACCAGCGACAACATCCCCGGGGTGAAGGGCATCGGGGAGAAGACCGCCATGGCCCTCATGGCCCAGTACCCCTCCATTGACGAGCTGTACGCCCACCTGGACGGGCTGGACGCCAAGCCCGCAGTGCTGAAAAAGCTGGAGGAGGGGCGGGAAGCCGCCCGGATGAGCTACGACCTAGCCACCATCCGCCGGAACGCCCCCATGGACTTCCGCCCGGAGGACACCCTCCGCAGGCCCTTCAACGACTCCGCCCTGTACGACCTCCTGCTGCGGCTGGAGTTTGCCAAGCTCATCGACAAGCTGGGCCTGTCCGGCCACGGGGCGGTGGAGCAGAAGGAGGACGCCTTCACCGGCACCTGCGAGAGCGAGATCGTGGAGACGAGGGGGCGGGTGGACGAGCTGCTGCGGGCCTTCCGGAGCCGGGACCACATCTCCTTCCTGGCCCTGCCGGAGCTGAAGGGCGTGTGCGTGGAATGGGGCGGGGAGCGGGAGGGCCGTGCCGCGGTGTTCCTGGAGGACAAGCTAGCGGACTACAACGGCTTTCTCCAGGGCTTCTTCTCCCCGGCGGTGAAAAAGGTGACCCACGACTGCAAGCCCCTGATGGGCCGTCTGCTGGAGGAGGGGCTGGGCCTGGAGGGCTTCGTGTTTGACACCGCCATTGGGGCCTATCTGCTCTCCCCCACCGACGGCAGCTATGAGCTGGATAAGCTGGCGGTGAGCTATTTCAACGTGGAGGTGCCCAAGGCCAAGCTCTATCAGGCGCCGGATGCCTTTGCTCCGATGGCCGACCTCAGCCAGCCCCTGGGGGCATGGATGAGCCACACGGCGCTGGTGGAGGCGCTGTATGCCGAACAGCGGCAGAAGCTGGCGGAGCTGGATCTGGAACGGGCCTGCTACGAGATCGACCTGCCTCTGTGCGCCGTGCTGGCCCGGATGGAGCGGGCGGGCTTCCTGGTGGACGGGAAGGCCCTGGCCCGGTTTGGGGAGATGCTCAAGGGGGGCATCGACCAGGAGGAGCAGATCATCTACACCCTGGCGGGGGAGCGGTTCAACATCCTCTCCCCCAAGCAGCTGGGGCACATTCTCTTCGAAAAGCTGGGGCTGCCCCCGGTGAAGAAGACCAAGACGGGCTACTCCACCAGCGCCGAGGTGCTGGAGAAGCTGGCCCCCCACCATGAGATCGTGGCCCACATCTTAGAGTACCGGCAGCTGACCAAGCTCAACTCCACCTATGTGGAGGGGCTGGGCAAGGTCATCGCCCCCGACGGGCGCATCCACACCTGCTTCCAGAACACGGTGACCGCCACTGGACGGCTGTCCTCCACCGAGCCGAACTTACAAAACATTCCCGTCCGCACCCCCCTGGGGGCGGAGATGCGCACCATGTTTGTGGCCCCGGCGGGGTGCGTGCTGGTGGACGCGGATTACTCCCAGATCGAGCTGCGGCTGCTGGCCCACATCTCCGGGGACCAGGCCCTCATCGCCGCCTTCCGGGAGGGGGCGGACATCCACACCGCCACCGCCGCCCAGGTGTTCGGGGTGGCCCAGGACCAGGTGACGCCGGACATGCGCCGGGCGGCCAAGGCGGTGAACTTCGGCATCGTCTACGGCATTTCCCCCTTCTCCCTCAGCCAGGACATCCACGTCACCGTGGCCCAGGCCAAGGAGTATATGGACAAGTATTTCGCCCACTACGCCGGCGTGCGCGCCTACATGGACCGGGTGGTGGAGCAGGGCAGGGCGGACGGCTATGTGTCCACCCTGTACGGCCGCCGCCGCTGGCTGCCCGAGCTGAAAAGCTCCAACTTCAACACCCGCGCCTTCGGGGAGCGGGTGGCCCTGAACATGCCCATCCAGGGCTCCGCCGCCGACATCATCAAGCTGGCCATGCTCCGGGTGGACGAGGCCCTCCGGCAGGCGGGGCTGGCGGCCCGGCTGGTCCTCCAGGTTCACGACGAGCTCATCGTGGAGTGTCCCGAGGAGGAGGCGGAGCAGGTGAAGGAGCTGCTGAGGCGGGAGATGGAGCAGGTGGCCGACCTGGCCGTCCCCCTCATCGCCGACGCCAAGGCGGGCAGGACCTGGGCCCAGGCACACTGACCATCCGGCCCGTTGACCGGCCAAGGACAGCGCCCGCTGTCCTCGCCTGCGCGTTTTCACAAGGAGGACTTCCCGATGATATTCGACCTGAGCTTTCTGGACCTGGAGCTGGAGGCCGCCCGGACGGGGGTGGTATCTTCCCGGCTGCTGGCCCATCCAACTTTTGATGCCATTGCCCGTCACGAGGCCGCCTTGCCCAACCGCCCGTTCTGGGACGAGGCCAGCTTTCGCGCCCGGTTTGCCGCTGCCGCGGCCGGTGACACCCAGGACTATCACGACTGGGGACTGGCGCCCCTGTTCTACAGCCGGGAGGCGCTGGAGGAATGGCGCGGCTGGTTTTCGGAGCAGGCAGAGGAACTCACCAGGCAGATCGGCCAGTGGCTGGAGCGGTTTACTGCCGTCCCCCAGAAACCTGGCCTGCGCTGTGTCCCCTATGTAGGCAGCTATGACGCCGGGTTTACTTTGGGGGCGGGCGATGCGGCCATCTACCTGAACCTGCCTGTTTTCTCCTGCCGGGAGGCATTTCTCCAGACCCTGGTCCATGAGAGCTTCCATGCCCGGATGACCAGCCCCGAGGTGACCCAGCTCCTTCAGGGGATGGAGGCCGACCCGGACCCCATCGTCCAGCTGCTGTACTACACCGCCGAGGAGGGAATCGCCCACATCGTGGGCTATGGGGGTGAGACCTCCACCCGGTATCCCACCATCCCGATCCGGCCTGCCCAGGAGGGGGCCGCGGAACTGAAAGATCTGCTCGCACGCGTTCACGCCGGGCAGATCTCCGGCCAGGAGGCGTTGGAGACGTTTGTTCAAACGGACTGCTGTTACTCCGGCGGCGGCTATATCGCCCACAGTGTGTGGCAGGCCCTGGGCCGGGACGGCCTGGACCTGTGGTCCGTCCAAGGGGACTGGAAGGGATACTACGCGGCCTTCCGCGCCACCCCGCAGGGGGCGGACTGGCCGGCAGTGCCCTGAGCGCAGTTTTGTCCCTCTGGAGGTCAGCTTATGGACCACGCGCTTTTCCAACTTATCCCCCGCCGTTACGGTTTGGACGGAAGGGCTGGGAAGCGCCCCTCCGGGGGCGGCGGGCAGGCAGGACCTGGGCCCAGGCCCACTGAGAAGCCGGAAAATCGGAGAGGAGTGACGGGGATGCGGCTGCGGATGATCCTTTGACCAAAAATCAAGGGAAAGGATGAAAATAAAAGATGATTACCATAGAGACCAAACGGATTCCATGCCGGGACGACCTTTTGAAGCTGTACGCCGACGCGGGGTGGACGGCCTACACCGACCACCTGGACCGGTTGGAGCGGGGGGTGGCCCATTCCCTGGCCGTGTACACCGCCTGGGAGGGGGAGACGCTGGTGGGCCTGCTCCGGGCGGTGGGGGACGGGGAGACCATCCTCTACCTCCAGGACCTGCTGGTGCGCTCCTCCCACCGGCGACGGGGCATCGGCAGGGGGCTGCTGGAGCGGGTGACGGCGGATTACCTCCAGGTGCGGCAGAAGGTGCTGCTCACCGACGCCGCCGACCGCCGGGCCCTGGACTTTTACCGCGCCTGCGGCTGGCGGGGGGCGGAGGAGCTGGGCTGTACCGCCCTGCTGGGATGAGAATAATATTGTAAACGCAACACTGCAAAGGAGTCAGATACCATGCGCGCCTATGAGAGATTTCTGAAGTATGCCAAAATCCACACCACCTCGGCGGAGGAGCAGGGGGTCACCCCCTCCACCCCCTGCCAGTGGGACCTGGCCAGAGTGCTGGTGGACGAGCTGAAGGAGCTGGGGTTGGAGAACCCCGGTGTCAACGAGTTCTGCGTGGTCACCGCCTGGCTGAGCGCCACCCCAGGGTGTGAGAACGCCCCCGCCCTGGGCTTCCTGGCCCACATGGACACCTCCCCCGCCTTCTCCGGGGAGCATGTCAACCCGGTGTTCCATGAGCACTATGACGGCGGGGACATCCCCCTGCCCAAGGAGGGCCGGGTGATCAAAGCCGCCGACTTCCCCTTCCTGACGGGGATGGTGGGCAAGACGGTGATCACCGCCGACGGCTCCACCCTGCTGGGGGCGGACGACAAGGCGGGCATCGCCGAGATCATGACCCTGTGTGAGCGGCTCATCCGGGACAAGCTCCCCCATGGGCGCATCTGCGTGGCCTTCACCCCCGACGAGGAGATCGGCGAGGGGGCGGACCACTTCGACGTGGCCGCCTTCGGGGCACAGTACGCCTACACCGTGGACGGGGACGCGGCGGGCTCCATCGAGTACGAGAACTTCAACGCCGCCGCCGCCCGGGTGGACATCACCGGCGTGTCCGTCCACCCCGGCTCCGCCAAGGGGATCATGGAGAACGCCATCCTCATCGCCCAGGAGCTCAACGCCCTGCTGCCCCCCGACGCCGTCCCCGGCAGGACGGAGGGGTACGAGGGCTTCTTCCACCTGGACGCCCTGACGGGCACCACCGCGGCGGCCCGGATGGACTACATCATCCGGGACCACGACCGGGCCAAGTTTGAAGAGAAAAAGGCCCTGCTGCAAAGCGCCGCCGCCCGGGTCCGGGCCGCCCACCCCACGGCAAAGGTGGAGCTCACCCTCCAGGACAGCTACTACAACATGAAGGAGCAGCTCTCCGGCTGCATGCACCTGGTGGACAACGCCAAGCAGGCCGCCCGGCTGGCCGGCCTGGAGCCGGAGGTGAAGCCCATCCGGGGCGGCACCGACGGGGCGCGGCTGTCCTATATGGGTCTGCCCTGTCCCAATCTGGGCACCGGCGGCATGAACTTCCACGGCCCCCTGGAGTGCGTGGCGGTGGAGGACATGGACAAGGTGGTGGACATCCTCACCCACATTGTGGACCTGTACCGCACCCGGGCGGACTGAACGGCCTGGAAACAGTTGACAGGACACCGGGAAAAGGGGTAAGATAGAACAGCCCGCTGGCCCGGGCGCGGAGGGTGGCGCCGATGCGATCCGTCTGAATCCGCGGCTGGAGACGCGGGAAAATTGACACTGTTCCGATGCTGTCAACCGCCGGACGCGGGATTTACAGATTGTTGATGAATTCCGGCCTGCCGCGGTGGTAAACTACGGAAGAATTTGATATGCAATAGGAGGAAGATCCCCGTGATCTACCGAAACAACGGCTACGGCCCCATTGACCGGTTCTGCGCCAAGCACCCCCGGTTCGGCGTTCCCAACCTGATGATGTACCTGGTCATCGCCCAGGTGGCGGTGTACCTGGTGAACCTGTTCTTTCCCGGCTTTGTGAGTCTGCTCTCCTTCAGCCGTGCCGGGATCGCCCACGGTCAGCTCTGGCGGCTGGTGACCTTCATGTTCATTCCCAGTTCCACAGGCAATCCGTTTTACCTGATCCTGGGCTGCTACTTCTACTACTGGATCGGGCAGACCCTGGAGCGGTCCTGGGGGACGGCTAAGTTCACCCTGTTCTACCTGTCCGGCGTGGTGCTGTCCATTCTCTCCGGCCTGCTGCTGGGCTACGCGGACATTTACTACATCAACCTGTCCATCTTCCTCATCATTGCCACCCTGTACGGGGAGATGCAGGTGCTGCTGTTCTTCGTTGTGCCGGTCAAGATGAAGTGGATGGCCATCATCGACGTGGTGCTCATCCTGGTGGATGTGGTCCGGTACGCCAGGATGGGGGCGTGGATGTGGGCCCTGATGCCCCTGGCCAGCTTTGTCAACTACTTCATCTTCACCTGGCCGTTCTGGGCCTCCAAGCTGGGGCTGGCCCGTGCCCGGCACAACCCCAAAGTGGTGAACTTCAAAAAGGCCCAGAAAAAGCAGGCCAAGGCAGCGCAGAACACCCCCTACCGCCACAAATGTGCGGTGTGCGGCATCACCGATCTGGACGACCCCAACATGGAGTTCCGCTACTGCTCCAAATGCGACGGATACTACTGCTACTGCTCCAGACACATCAACAACCACGTGCACATCCATCACGACTGAATCCGGATCCGGAGTCCCGTCGGGCAGCGCGCCCGGCGGGGCTTTTTTTGTCCATGGGGCGCAGCCTCTCTTGCTCTTGCTATTTTGAAAAGAATGTGTCAAAATAAAGTAAAGATTTATCAAAGAGCGAGAGGAGCGCGATCTTGTCATGAGGCTGTACCCACGTCTGTCCGCCCTGTTTCTGAGCCTCCTGTTTGTCCTGGCTGCGGCTGTGCCGGCCCTGGCCAGCCAGCCGGCAGAGAATCAGATCACCGTGTTGTTTACCCACGACCTGCACTCCCATCTGCTGCCCGCCGCGGACGAGACGGGGACGCAGTACGGCGGCTTTGCCCGGCTGAAGACCGTCATTGACCAGCAGCGCCGGGCCTTTTCCGATGCGCTGCTGCTGGACGGGGGAGACTTTTCCATGGGCAGCCTGTTCCAGACCGCTTACGCCACCTCTGCCCTGGAGCTGCGGGCCATGGGGGCCATGGGATATGATGTGACCACCTTCGGCAACCACGAGTACGACTACCGCTCCGCTGGGCTGGCGGAGATGCTGCAGGCTGCGGCGGACAGCGGGGACCCGGTGCCCGCCATTGTGGAGGCCAACTACCTGCCCCCGGCGGCGGGGGAGGAGGGCTATGGGGAGGAGGCCCAGGCGGTGTGGGACGCCTTTGACGCCTACGGGGTGGCCAGCTATGTGCTGCTGGAGCGGGGCGGCGTCTGGTACGCCGTCTTCGGCCTCACCGGGGAGGACTCGGATGCCTGTGCCCCCATGTCGGGCATGGTGCTCCGCGATGCCCGGGAGACGGCCCAGCGCATCGTGGACGAGGCCACCGCCGCCTGCCGGCAGGCCAACGGCGCGGAGCCGGTGGTGATCTGCCTGTCCCACTCGGGCACCGACGGGAAGGGCAAGGGAGAGGACTATGAGCTGGCCCGGGAGGTGGAGGGCATCGATCTCATCGTCTCCGGCCACACCCACACCACCCTGGACCAGCCCATCCAGGTGGGGGATACCTACATCGTCTCCGCCGGGGAATACGGCAAGAACCTGGGCCGCATCACCCTGAACTGGGACGGCTCCGGCGTCACTCTGGCGAGCTACGAGCTGCTGCCCATCGACGCCGCAGTGGCGGAGGATCCCCAGCTGGCGGCCTGGATTGAGAATGCCAAGGAGAAGGTGGAGGAGGACTATCTCAGCCGTTACGGCCTGGGCTTTGACCAGGTGCTCACGGACAATCCCTACGCCTTTGACAGTGTGAATACCCTGTACGCCAGTCAGGAGGAGTCCACTCTGGGCAGCCTGATGGCAGACGCCTACCGGTGGGCGGCGGAGCAGGCCATGGGGGAGCCGGTGGACCTGGCGGTCACCGCCTCCGGGGTGATCCGGGAATCCCTGCCCCGGGGGGAGATCACCGTGTCCGACGTGTTCAACGCCGCCTCCCTGGGCATCGGGGCGGACGGGGTGCCGGGCTACCCCCTGGTGTCGGTGTACCTGGACGGAAAGGATCTGAAGACGGTGCTGGAGATCGACGCCTCCGTCTCCCCCCTGATGACCGCCGCCCGGCTGTACTGCTCCGGGGCGGAGTACTCCTTCAACACCAACCGGATGCTCTTCAACAAGGTGACGGACAGCGCCCTGCGCCGGGCGGACGGCACCCTGGAGCCCATCCGGGAGGACCGTCTCTACCGGATTGTCACCGGCCTGTACTGCGCCCAGATGCTGGGGGAGGTGGAGAGCACCTCCTTCGGCCTGCTCTCCGTGACCCCCCGGACGGCTGACGGGACCGCCATTCCCATGGAGGACATCGAGGACTACATCGTCCACGACAGCCGGGGGGATGAGGTGAAGGAGTGGTATGCCATCGCCTCCTATCTGGAGCAGATGGGCGGGGAGATGGACGGGCGCTACGCCGCTCCGGACGGACGCAAGACGGTGTACTCCAGCTGGAGCCCGGTGGAGCTGCTGAGAAATGCCAACCGCTTCACCGTCCTGGCCATTGCGGTGGTGCTGGTGGTGGCCGCGGCCGTTGTCCTCATCGTGCTGCGGCTCACCGGCCGGCTGGGCCGGGGCGGGCGGGGCAGGTCTGCCCGGGGTTACAGCGGCTACCGGGGCCGCCGGGGCGGGCTGCGCCGCTGAGCGCCGGAACGCTGCGAATCTCCAGACGAAAAAGACGGACCGCCGCCGGATCAGATGATCCGGCGGCGGTCCGCGTTTCAGGGGGGAAAATGGGAAGAACTCAGACGGTGTGCAGGAACCGCAGGAAGGCCTCCCGGCCCGCCTCGTCCCGCTTGTACACTCCGGCGTGCTCCAGCACCTGGGCGAAGACCAGGCCGGTCTCCTCCTTGACGACGTCCAGGGCGTTGTCCGCCGTGATGGTGCGGCGGGCGGCAAACGCCTCTGCCCAGTCGGCGTGCTTGGCGGTGAGCTCGCTGGAGCGCAGGTCGGCGCCGGTCACCAGGGCGTCGGCCACCGCGGACAGCTCCTGCTTCAGCCGGGCGGGGAGGACGGCCAGGCCCATCACTTCGATGAGGCCGATGTTCTCCTTCTTGATGTGGTGCAGCTCCGAATGGGGATGGTACAGCCCCAGGGGGTGTTCCGGCGTGGTGAGGTTGTTGCGCAGCACCAGGTCCAGCTCGTAGTCCTCGCCCCGCCGCCGGGCGATGGGGGTGATGGTGTTGTGGGGTACCCCCTCGGTCTCGGCGTAGATGACGGCCGCCTCGTCGGTGTAGCCCCGCCAGGCGGTGAGGATGCGGTCGGCCAGGTCGATGAGCCGGTCCGGGTCCGCAGCGGTGAGGCGCACCACGGACAGCGGCCACTTCACGATGCCGGAGCGGACGTCCTCGTAGCCGGGGAAGGAGAAGGGGAGCTCCACCTGCGCCCGCTCCATGGCGAAGGTGTAGTGGCCGCCCTGGAAGTGGTCGTGGGCCAGGATGGAGCCGCCCACGATGGGCAGGTCGGCGTTGGAGCCCACGAAGTAG
>CALWXG010000074.1 GCA_944385435.1 uncultured Oscillospiraceae bacterium | reverse complement strand
ACGCCCCTCTGGGCTGGTTCGACGCCAACGCCTCCGGCCTCATCCGGGGGCGGCTGGACGCGGCGGCGGCCGACACCGAGACCCTGCTGGCCCACAATCTGGCGGACATCGTGGGCACCATCACCCTGTTCCTCGCCATGCTGGTGATGATGTTCCTCTTCGACTGGCGGATGGGCTGCGCCTGCCTTCTGGCGGCGGTGATCTCCATCCTCTCCATGTTCGCCATGATGGGGGGCAAAAACGCCCAGCTTATGGCCGAATACCAGGCCGCCCAGGACCGGATGACCAAGGCGGGCACGGAGTATGTCCGGGGCATCCCGGTGGTGAAGATCTTCCAGCAGACGGTGTACTCCTTCAAGGCCTTCCAGCAGGCCATTGAGGAGTACAGCGCCAAGGCGGAGCACTACCAGGCGGATGTGTGCCGGGTGCCCCAGTCCATCAACCTGACCTTCACCGAGGGGGCCTTCGTGTTCCTGGTGCCGGCGGCCCTGTTCCTGGCCCCGGGCGCCCTGGCCGGCGGGAGCTTCGCCGGGTTCGTGACCGACTTCGCCTTTTACGCGGTGTTCTCCGCCATCCTCTCCACGGCCCTGGCCCGGATCATGTTCGCCTCCTCCGGCATGATGCTGGCCTCCACCGCCCTGGGACGCATCCGCACGGTCATGGACGCCCCGGAGCTGAAGACGCCGGAGCACCCCAAGGCGCCCCGGGACAGCCGGGTGGAGTTCCGGGACGTGAGCTTCACCTATGACGGGGCGGAAGCTCCCGCCCTGTCCCACCTCTCCTTCACGGCGGAGCCGGGGCAGACGGTGGCCCTGGTGGGCCCCTCCGGGGGCGGCAAGACCACTGCAGCCAGCCTGATCCCCCGGTTCTGGGACGTGACCTCCGGCGCGGTGCTGGTGGGCGGCGTGGACGTGCGGGACATGGATCCCCATGTGCTCATGGATCAGATCGCCTTTGTGTTCCAGAACAGCCGCCTCTTCAAGGCCTCCATTCTGGAGAACGTCCGGGCCGCCCAGCCGGAGGCCAGCCGGGAACAGGTGCTGGCCGCCCTGACGGCCGCCCAGTGCGGAGACATTCTGGAGAAGCTGCCAAAGGGCATGGACACCGTGATCGGCACGGAGGGCACCTACCTCTCCGGCGGAGAGCAGCAGCGGGTGGCCCTGGCCCGGGCCATTTTGAAGGACGCCCCCATCGTGGTGCTGGATGAGGCTTCCGCCTTCGCCGACCCGGAGAACGAGGCCCTGATCCAGAAGGCCTTCGCCCGGCTGATGAAAGGCCGCACGGTCATCATGATCGCCCACCGCCTGTCCACGGTGGTGGGGGCGGACAAGATTCTCGTCCTGGACCAGGGGCGCCTGGCGGAACAGGGCACCCACCGGGAGCTGACCGCCGCCGGCGGGCTGTACGCCAGAATGTGGGCGGACTACAACCGGGCAATCCAGTGGAAGATCACCAGCGAACCGTGAGAAAGGGGGAAGGAACATGTTCAGCAAAGAGTTTCAGCGCAAATACGCCCTCACCGACCAGGGCCTGAAGAATACCAGGCGCGGCGCGTTCTGGACCGTTGTCACCAACCTGGTGGTCATGGGCGGCACGGGCATCCTGTACCTGCTCATGGGGGCCTTCATGGACACCCTGACGGACGGCGCGCCCCTGCCGGGGGCGGCGCTGCCGCTTGCCCTGACGGCAGGGTTCGTCCTGCTGTCCTTTGTGACCCATCTGCAGCAGTATCAAGCCACCTACGGTCTGGTGTACGGCGAGGTCAAGACCACCCGCCTGCGCCTGGCGGAGCGGCTGCGGAAGCTCCCATTGGGATACTTCGGCAAGCGGGACCTGGCGGATCTGACGGAGACCATCATGGGGGACGTGAACCGGATGGAGCACGTGTGGAGCCATGTGCTGGGCTACCTGTACGGGGCCTATCTCTCCACCGCCATCATCGCCCTGTGCCTGCTCTTCTGCGACTGGCGGCTGATGCTCGCCTGCCTGTGGGGGGTGCCGGTGGCCTTCGGGCTGCTGTTCGGCAGCCGGAAGCTGGCCGCGCGCAGTTCACAGGCCACCAAAAAGGCCGCCCTCCGGGTGTCCGACGGCATCCAGGAGGCGCTGGAGAACGTCCGGGAGATCCGGGCCGCCAACCAGGAGGCGCGGTATCTGGCCGGACTCTATGAGAAGATCGACCAGCACGAGAAGGTCACCATCAAAGGGGAGCTGATCACCGGATTGTTCGTCAACGCCGCCAGCGTCATCATGCGCCTGGGGGTGGCCACCACCATCCTGACGGGGGCCGGCCTGATCCTGTCCGGGCAGATCGACTTCATGGTGCTCTTCCTGTTCCTGCTGGTCATCACCCGGGTGTACGCCCCCTTTGACCAGAGCCTGGCCCTCATCGCGGAGATGTTCGTCTCCCAGGTGTCCGCCGACCGCATCAACGAGATCTACGAGACTCCCACCGCCAAAGGGGCGGAGACATTCCATCCCCAGGGCCACGACATCGTATTTGACCATGTGGGCTTTGCCTATGACAAGAAGCAGGTGCTCCGGGACGTGAGCTTCACCGCCAAAGAGGGGGAGGTCACGGCCCTGGTGGGGCCCTCCGGCTCCGGCAAGAGCACCTGCGCCCGGCTGGCCGCCCGGCTGTGGGACGCCACCGGGGGGAGAATCCGGGTGGGCGGCGTGGACATCGCCACAGTGGACCCGGAGGTGCTGCTCACCGACTACTCCATGGTATTCCAGGACGTGGTGCTCTTTGACGACACGGTGATGGAGAACATCCGCCTGGGCAGGCGGGGGGCTACGGACGAGGAGGTGCGCGCCGCCGCCCGGGCCGCCAACTGCGATGAATTTGTCCGCCGCCTGCCCCAGGGCTACGACACCCCCATCGGGGAGAACGGGACCAAGCTCTCCGGCGGGGAGCGGCAGCGGATTTCCATCGCCCGGGCCCTGCTGAAGGACGCCCCCATCATCCTGATGGATGAGGCTACTGCCAGTCTGGACGTGGAGAACGAGACGCGGGTGCAGGAGGCCCTGTCCCGGCTGCTGGCGGGCAAGACGGTGCTGGTCATCGCCCATCGGATGCGCACCGTGGCCGGAGCCGACCACATCGTGGTGCTGGAGAACGGCCGGGTGGCGCAGCAGGGCACGCCGGCGGAGCTGATGGAGCGGGGCGGCCTCTACCGCCGCATGGTGGAGCTCCAGAGCGAGAGCGCCCGGTGGAAGCTGGGGTGCTGATCTCCCGCTGCACGCAGCACCCATAGCCCAAACACAGGGAGGGCATCTGTGACGCGGCAAGCCCGTTCGATCGGTGCCGCACAGGACATAAAGAGCGCTCCGGCCATGTCCAGTCTGAACATAACCGGAGCGCTTTTGCTCTTCCTGATATCACACTCTGTGGCCGTCTATCCCCGAGAAAGACCGTCTTTCACACTCATATCGGCGCAGTCAAACCCGCTCTTCCGGTTTCGGCAGAGGCAGAGCACTCATGCTGTGGAGACTCACTCCCAGGGTGGACAGATTGTGCAGCATGGCGGAGGCGGCGGGAGGCAGAATGCCCGCCACGCCGAGCCCGATCAGCGCCCCGTTGAAGCCGATGACAAAGCGGTAGTTGCTCTGGATGCGGCCCATCAGGGCCATGGCCAGCTGACGCAGGCGCACCAGCTCCCACAGGCTGTCGGCGGCAATGGTGATGTCTGCAATCTCCCGGGCGATGGCCGCCCCGTCGCTGATGGCGATGCCGGCATCCGCCTCGGAGAGGGCCGGGGAGTCGTTGATGCCGTCGCCCACCATGAGGACGGTGTGGCCCTCCCTTCGCAGGGCAGCCACGTAGTCCGCCTTGTCCGCCGGGAGCACGCCCGCCCGGAAATCGTCCACACCCAGTTGGGCCGCAATGGCGGCGGCGGTGCGGGGGCTGTCCCCGGTGAGCATAACGGCCTGCTTCACCCCCAGATCCCGGAGGGCGGAGAGCACCTGCTTCGCCTCCTCCCGCAGGGGATCGGAGATGCACAGCACGGCGGAGAGCACCCCGTCAATGGCCAGATAGAGCTGGGAGTACTCTGAGGGCAGGGCGTCGAACTTCTCCTGCTCTCCCTGGGGGATCACGCACTTCTCGTCCTCGAAGATGAAATGGGCGCTGCCGACGCGTATCTGCTCCCCGTCCACCGAACTGGCAATGCCATGGGCCACCAGGTACTCCACCTTGGCATGGCGCTCCTCGTGGCGCAGGCCCCGGCGGCGGGCCTCCTCCACCACGGCGTTGGCCATGGAGTGGGGAAAGTGTTCCTCCAGGCAGGCGGCCAGACGGAGCATCTCCTGCTCTTCCTTCCCGTGGAAGGGGATGATCTGAGCCACCCGGGGGCAGGCGTGGGTGAGGGTACCGGTCTTGTCAAAGACGATGGTGTCCGCCCGGGCCACCGCCTCCAGGAATTTGCCCCCCTTGACGGTGATGTGCTCCCGGCCCGCCTCCCGCATGGCGGAGAGGACGGCCAGGGGCATGGCCAGCTTCAGGGCACAGGAGAAGTCCACCATGAGCACCGACAGGGCCCGGGTCACGTTTCGGGTGAGGACCAGGCTCAGCAGGCTTCCGGCAAAGGTGTAGGGCACCAGCTTGTCCGCCAGACTGGAGGCCTTGGCCTCGGCGGCGGACTTCAGCTGCTCGGAGCGCTGGATCATCTCCACGATCTGGTCATAGCGGCCCTGGCCGGTGGCCTGGCGCACCTCCAGAACGCACTCCCCCTCCTCCACCACGGTGCCGGCATACACCGCGCCGCCGGGTCGTTTTGCCACAGGGACGGACTCGCCGGTGAGGGAGGCCTGGTTGACGGTGATCTCCCCCTCCGCCACCACGCCGTCCAGGGGGATGATGCCTCCGGTCCGCACGACGACCAGGTCGCCGGGCCTGACCTGGCCGATGGGGACGAGCACCTCCTCGGCCTGCGTTTTCAGCCACACCCGGTCCACATGCAGGGACAGGCTCTCCGCCAGGTCGGCCACCGACTTCTTCCGCGTCCACTCCTCCAGCAGCTCCCCGATCTCCAGCAGGAACATGACGGTGCCGGCGGTGCCGAAGTCCCGGCGGCAGGCGGAGATGCCGATGGACAGGGCGTCCAGCAGCTCCACCTTGATTTTCCGCCGCCCCAGGCACCGTAGGCCCTTGTGGAGGAAGGGAAACATGTGCCAGACCACCCGGGCAATCCGCACCGGGGCGGGCAGGAACAGAGCGGAAGCTGCCTTCATGACCACCTTACCCACCAGTTTCTCCTGGAATTCCCGGTTCAGTTCCCGCTTGCTCTGACTGGGCAGAGTGACCGTCGCCTCCGCTCCGGCCCAGGTGAAACCGCCCAGGGCGGAGAGGACCGTCTCCCGCTCCCCTGTATAGGTCACAATGACACAGCAGGTGCGCTCATGGACCACGGCCTCCCGGGTCCAGGGCTGCCCCTTCAGCCAGGCCTCCAGCAGGTCCGCCTGACGCAGCGTCATGGCCTTCTGCCGCAGCCGCAGGCGCATCCGCCCCCTGCTCTCATGTACGATGGTTGCTCGCATCACAAATCTCTCCTCATGGAAAAAGGGAGCCGCTCCCCGGCTCCCTTCCGCGTTTTTTCAGGCCTCCTGGCCCTCCACCTGAGCCTCAGCCTCCTTGGCAGCCCGGGCTTCATTGATGTCCTTGGCGGCGGCCAGAATGTCGGCGGCATTCTCCTGAAGGTCGGTGACGGTCTCCATCACGCAGTCCTTCATCCGCAGGCCGGCGGCGGTGATGTGGGTATAGGCCTTCTTGGCATCCTTGCTGGTGAGCAGCTTCACACCGGCAGAGCCAAACAAAACACCGCCCACGAAGCAGGCCAATCTGACATATTGCTTCCTCATAGGGGATTCTTCCTTTCTGCTGTCTGTTTATTTGCGCTTGTAGCCCGTGATCATCACCATGATCATACAGATCACGGCGCCCCAGGCCCAGAAGCGATGTTGCTTCACTGCGATTCCCTCCTGTCCGGAAACGAGCTCGTCTCTTCGCTTATTGAGGCATTATAGCAGAGGAAGAACCCCGTGTATCACCAAACCGGACGATGTTGTGCCGATTCAGACATTTTTTCGGTATTTGGCCGGCGTCATGCCGTACTGCCGCCGGAAGGCGGCGGTGAACTGACTGGCGCTGCCGTATCCCACCGACTGGGCCACCCCCAGCACACTGAGGGAGGAGCTGCGCAGCAGCTCGGCCGCCCGCTCCATCCGCCGCTGCCGCAGCCAGGTGTGGACCGGCAGGCCGTACAGGCGGTGAAAGCCCTCCTTGAAGGCGGTGGCGGAGAGGCAGGAGCGGCGGCTCAGGGCCGGGATGGTGAGGGGTTCGTCCAGGTGCCCCTCCATATACCGGCGGGTTTCCGCCAGCGCCCGGACCACCTCCCGCTCCAGCGCCGGGGCCGGTGCCGCCGGGGGCTCCTCCGGGGCGGAGAGCAGATAGAGCAGCTCCACCGACTTCCACACGCACCAGCGGGCCCGCTCGCCCCGGGGCAGCCGGTCCAGGTCGGCAAAGGCCGCCCGGCTCCAGTGGGTGGGCCCCTCCACAGCGCAGCCATCCCGGCTGGCCATCCACTGCCGCACCCGTCCGGTGTCCAGAGAGAGGTTCCCCAGCAGGCCGCAGATGGTGTGCAGGCTCTCCCGGGCATCCCGGGCGTCCACCGCCACCAGGACACCGGAACAGGGCGCGTCCACTCTGCCCCCGGCCCAGCCGGACAGCTGGGTGAGGATCAGCACCTGCCGGGCAGCCGCCGTCAAAACCGAGCCGTCCCTCCGGGTCAGGCTCACCGTCCCCGTCAGACAGAACAGAGCCTCAAACCGCAGAGGCTCCAGACGTGGGGACAGGAGAAACGTCCCCGCCTCCAGGGAGAACAGGCAGGCCCGGGCCCCGGGCATCACCTGGGTCCACTCCCCCCGGTCCGCCAGAAATTCCGCCAGCATCGCTCCGCCTCCTCACACTGATCCGCGTCCCGGCCCCTTACCGGCTGAACAGGCCTTTTTTCTCCCAGGGCTCCTTTCGGATCTCCCCCACCTCATAGCCGGTGGCGGAAATGACCGAGCGCAGGGTCTCCTCGTCCAGTTCCGTCTCCGCCATCACCGTGGTCTCCCGTTTGCTCCGGGAGGAGGTGACCTTCTTCACCGGAAGCGCTTTGCGCACCGCGTCGTTCACATGGCTCTCACACATGCCGCACATCATGCCGTCCACCTGGATCGTGTACTTCCACATGCTCTGTCCCTCCATAATTCAGAAAGTCTGCCTGGCAGTCCCTGTCAGATGCCGCAGTTCAAACGCGCTCCAACCGACGGAGCGGTACTCAGCTGTTAGTTTCCTCTCGGTTAGCTCTGACTAACCATGTGATATTATAGCGGGAGCACCCGCCTTTGTCAAGGTGAGCCGCGCCTTCCGATGCCCAACCTTTTCTCCCCTTTTCCGCCGCAGAAAAACGGGAGTTTCTCTTGACGAGTGCCCGTCCGGGGGGTATAATCCCTTATAGTTAGCTTTGGCTAACCCAAATTCAGCCTGAAACCGGTGCGCTGCCGGGATCAGAGTATGATGCAAAGGAAGGCCCCAATTTTTATGAACCGTCCGCTGCCCCACCCCCGCAGCAGGTGTCTGCACGGCAATGCCCGCTGCCCTGACGATCCCGTCTGCCGTCCCGGCGGCCCCAATCTCTATCGCCGCGATACCCACGACGGAGCGGTCTCGATCACAGAATATAACGTCTTTCCCGGCATCTGGCTGGCATATAAAGAGGTGGATTCCTTTCAGTTCACCTATCCCGCCTCCTATCCGGAAGATCTCCTGGAGGTCAACTACTGTCTGGAGGGACGCCTGGAGTATGAGGACTGCGCCCGCTTTTTCTTCCTGGGGCCCGGCGATCTGTCGATCCACAGGAGCACCCTGGACGGGGCGGTACTCCGCTGCCCCACCAAGCATTACAGAGGCCTGTCGGTCATGATCGACCCGGAGCGCGCCCCGCGGTGTACCGCCTGCCTGCTCAGCGATGTCAACGTCCAGCTGCCGGAGCTGTATCGCAAGTTCTGCGGCGGAAAACGGCACTTCATCCTGCGCTCCACCCCTCAGCTGGAGAGCATCTTTTCTCAGCTCAGCCACGTCCCCGAACAGATCCGGACGGGATACCAGAAAGTAAAGCTCCTGGAACTGCTCCTGTTCCTCTCCTGCCTGGAGCCGGAACTGTCCCAGTGGGAGGAGCTCGGCTGCACCGCGGCCCAGCGGATGCTGGCCCGGGAGGTCATCGCCCATGTGGACGCGCACCGGGGGGAGCACCTCACCGCCGCCGGGCTGTCCGCCGCCCTTCACGCCTCCCCCGAGCAGCTGCGCCGCAGCGTCCGGCAGGTATACGGCAAATCCCTGTATCAGTGCGTCCGGGCCTACAAGATGCGGCTGGCGGCAAAATTGCTCCGGGAGACGACCCGCACGGTAGCCGACATCGCCGGGGAATTCGGGTATGACAACAGCAGCAAATTTGCCTGCGCATTTCAATCGGTTTTCGGCGTCCCGCCGGGGGAGTATCGGGTAACCGCCCCTCCCTCCGCAGACAAACCCGCAGAGTTTGGAGTGAAAAACATGTAAAATGGAGCAGACAACTCCAGGCCGATGAAGTATACTTTCCCAGAATCCATGTCCGCGCTCTGGTACGCAGCGTCCGCCAGAGCGCATGATATTACACTATGGTTAGCCATAGCTAACCAAGGAGAGGTGAAGTCATCATTAAAAAGCATCTCACGACCATTGTCCTCGCCGCGGCGCTGCTGATTCTCGCCCTGTTCTCCCTGTTCCTGGGAGTCATCGACCTGGATCTGGAAAGCCTTGCCGGCGGGGACCCGGAGCAGTGGAAGATCTTCCTCGCATCCCGCCTGCCCCGCCTGCTGGCCATTTTGTGTACCGGTGTGGGCATGAGTGTGGCGGGCCTGATCATGCAGCAGCTGTGCAGCAACAAGTTCGTCTCCCCCACCACCGGCGCCACCATCTCTTCGGCCCAGTTCGGCATCCTGCTGGCGCTGCTGTTCCTGCCCCAGTCCACCCTGTGGAGCCGGGCGCTGTTTGCCTTCGCCACGGCTGTCCTGGGCACCTGGATCTTCGTGTGGTTCATCCAGCGCATCCGGTTCAAGGATGTGGTGATGGTGCCTCTGGTGGGCATCATGTTCGGCAATGTCATCGGCGGCATCACCAATTATCTGGCCTATCAATACGAGATGACCCAGGCCCTGTCCACCTGGCTGGTGGGGCATTTCTCCCTGGTGCTGCGGGGGCGGTACGAGATCGTCTACCTGGTGGTGCCGCTGGTGGCCCTGGCCTTTCTCTTTGCCAACCACTTCAATATCGTGGGGTTGGGAAAGGATTTCTCCCGGAATCTTGGCCTGCCCTACAATACGGTGCTGTTCATGGGTCTGACCATCGCGGCCATGATCACCGCCAGCATTGTGGTGGTGGTGGGCTCCATCTCCTACATCGGCCTGATCGTACCCAATGTGGTGGCCATGTTCAAGGGGGACAAGATCCGGGGGACCCTGGTGGACACGGCCCTGTTCGGCGCGCTGTTCGTGCTGGTATGCGACATGATCGGACGGGTGGTAATCGCCCCCTATGAACTGCCCATCGAACTGATCGTGGGCATCCTGGGCAGTCTGATCTTCATCGGCCTGCTGATCTACCGTCTGAATCACGGCCGGAAGGCCGTGCGGCTGGGGAGCGCCGGCAGCAGCGGCTGCAGCGCCTCTCTCTCCGCCCTGGAAGGGAGGGATCGGTCATGAACCTGACCGCTGTGCGTGCCAACCGAAAGAAGCTGCTGATCATGACCTGCCTGGTGCTCCTGTGTGCCGCCGCCTATCTGCTGGTGGAGGTGCAGTTTGACAACGCCAGACTGTTCCAATACGCCATGAAGATCCGCACCCCCAAGCTGATCGTCATGCTCATCACGGCATTTGCCATCGGCGGGGCGTCCATCGTCTTTCAGTCCATCATCAACAACACCATCGTCACCCCCTGCCTGCTGGGCATGAACTCCCTGTATACCCTGATCCATACGGCGGTGGTGTTCTTCGCGGGCTCCAGCAGCGTGATCGCCGCCAGCGCCAACCTGTCCTTTGCCGTGGATGTGGTGCTCATGGGGATCACCGCCACGCTGATCTACAGCTGGATCTTCAAAAAGACCCGGCACAATGTGCTCTATGTGCTGCTGGTGGGCACGGTGCTCACCTCCTTTTTCTCCAGCATCCAGACGACCCTGACCCGGGTGATGGATCCCAATGAGTACGACAGCCTGCTCAACACCCTGGTGGCCAGCTTCAGCAACATCAACTCCGAGATCATCCTGTTTGTCCTGCTCCTGCTGGGACTGATCGTGTTCGCCCTGCGGAAGGAGCTGGCCCTGCTGGATGTGCTCACCCTGGGCAAGGAGCAGGCCATCAACCTGGGCGTGGACTATGACCGGTGCATCCGCCGCCTGCTGCTGGGGGTGACCCTGTGCATCGCCGTGGCCACCGCCATGGTGGGCCCCATCTCCTTTCTGGGGCTCATCATCGCCAATCTCTCCCGCCAGCTGCTCAAGACCTACCGCCACAGCCAGCTGATCCTGGGCTCGGCGCTGTTCGGTATGATCGTGCTGGTGGGCGGACAGCTGATCGTGGAGCACGTCTATTCCTACGCGGTCCCGGTGAGCGTGTTCATCACGGTGGGCGGCGGCCTCTATTTCCTCTATCTTCTCCTGACCCGAAAGAAGGTGTAACCATGCAGGTAACAGAACTGACCAAACGGTACGACGGGAAAACCGTGGTGGACTGCGTCAGCTTTTCCATCCCCAAGGGCAAGGTCATCTCCCTCATCGGCCCCAACGGGGCGGGAAAATCCACCGTCATGGGGATGATCTCCCGGCTGATCGCCCACGACAGCGGCCTGGTGGATTTCGAGGGGAAGGACATTGGAAAATGGAAAAGCCGGGAGCTGTCCAAGCGCCTGGCCATCCTGACCCAGACCAACAACATCCAGATGAAACTCACCGTCCGGGAGCTGGTGACCTTCGGGCGCTTCCCCTATTCGGGCAGCCGGGTCACCCCGGAGGATCAGAAGATCATCGACCGGGCCATTGCCTACATGGAGCTGGAGGAATTCCAGGATCAGTTTATTGACGAGCTCTCCGGCGGCCAGCGCCAGCGGGCCCTGATCGCCATGGTCATCGCCCAGGACACGGAATACGTCCTGCTGGACGAGCCCACCAACAATCTGGACATCTACCACGCCACCAACATGATGAAAATCGTCCGGCGGCTGTGTGATGAGCTGGGCAAAACGGTGATCCTCGTGCTGCACGAGATCAACTACGCCGCCTTCTACTCCGATTACATCTGTGCCTTCAAGGACGGAAAAATCGCGAAGTTCGGCACGGTAAAGGAGGTGATGACGAAAGAAAACCTGTCGCAGATCTATCAGGTGGACTTTGAGCTCCTGGATATCCAGGGAAAACCGCTGTCCATCTATTACTGAACTTCCCAGAGGAATCCCCCTATTTTTCAGAGAGGAGTACACACACGATGAAACAGAGAATTCTTTCCCTTGCGCTGGCCGGGGCCATGGTCCTGTGTCTGGCCGCCTGCAGCACCGCTGGAAACAACGAGCCCGGCGAGAGCAGCCCGCCTCCCGCCTCGCAGTCCCAGGAGCCGGCCGGAGCCCAGAGCGCCGCCCCGGAAACCGTCACCATCACCAGCCTCAACGCCAACAAGGAGGCGGTGGAGCTGGAGGTGCCCTACGATCCCCAGCGCATCGCCATCCTGGACATGGCCAGCCTGGACATTCTGGACGCCCTGGGCGTGGGCGACCGGGTGGTGGGCACTGCCGACACCAGCCTGGACTACCTTCAGGACTACATCAATGACGATATCGCCAATCTGGGCACCATCAAGGAGGCCGATCTGGAGGCCGTTATGGCCTGCGAGCCCGACGTGATCTTCATCGGCGGCCGGCTGGCTGCCAGCTATGACGCCCTCAGCGAGATCGCCCCTGTGGTCTATCTGGCCACCGATACCGAGCTGGGCGTGGTGGAGAGCGTCCGCCAGAACGCCGCGGCCATCGCCTCCATGTTCGGCCTGGAGGCGGAGGTGGAGGGGCTGATGGCTGACTTCGATGCCCGGATCCAGGCTCTGGCCGACGCCGCACAGGGGCACACCGCCATCGTCGGGCTGGTGACCAGCGGCGGCTTCAATGTGCTGGGAGTGGATGGCCGCTGCTCCATGATCAGCCGTGAGATCGGCTTTGAGAACATCGGAATCGACGCGCAGATCGACACGGCCACCCACGGGAACGAAGCCACCTTCGAGTTCATTGTGGAGAAGGACCCGGACTACATGTTCGTGCTGGACCGCGACGCGGCCATCCAGACAGAGGGCGCTCAGCTCGCTCAGGAGATCGTGGAAAATGAGCTGGTCATGGACACCCGGGTATACCAGGACGGCCACATCGTCTATCTGTCCCACCCCGCCGTGTGGTACACCGCCGAGGGCGGCATCACCGCGCTGGACATCATGCTGCAGGATCTGGAATCCGCCGTGCTGGACCAGGCCGGCTGACCGCAGCGGCGGCGGAGAGAGGCAAAGGTGCTCAGGCGTCCCTGCTCACCGCCGCCTTCCGAGATACAACAGCACCCCCCGCAGAAACCGCTTGGTCTCTGCGGGGGGTGCTTTCATAGGGGGTATTTCCTGATCTTGTCCTTTTTATCTGCCGGGCTGATAACAGTAGGTGTTGCGTAAGCGTCAAAGCAAAAGGTAGATTGAGAAAAGAGCCTGAATGTGCGAGACTATACTCGCGGGCAGAGAGCAAG
>CALWXG010000073.1 GCA_944385435.1 uncultured Oscillospiraceae bacterium | reverse complement strand
TGAAACCCCACACCGCTTCAACCGAACTGCCCGCACCGCTCATCCGAAACGGGCAGTCCGTTGAAGCGAATTGGGCAAGCAAAGGGAAATCACGCCTGCGGTTTCACCCGCTTGCGGATATCGGTTTGCTGTGTTATGGTTCGCTGCCTTCCTCAGATCAATGCAGGCCTGGTCCGGCGCCACCGGGGCGGTGGACCAGGCCAGAATGCCGATGCCGTGCATATCCGGCTCGGCGGGGTTGCCATCGCAGTCCACCGTAAGGCGGTTCATCACAACCATCTCCAAACAGATGCCTGCACCCTGCCTTAGGAACAAAACTGGCGATTCTGGATCGCCTGATTCACTGCGCGGCAGCCTGCTCTACACAGCGGATTGCGTTCAAGCTGCGGGGATAGCCGATGTAGGGCAGGCACTGGGATATGACTTTGGTCAGAAATTCCGGATCGTTGCCCAGGTTCATGTTGCCCCTGGCGTGGGCAATCAGCTGGGGCTCGCAGCCTCCCTGGGCCATGAGGAAGCAGAAGGTGATCATCTCCCGCTGTTTCAAATCCAGCCCGGTGCGGGTGTAGTAATCCCCAAAGCAGTTAGCCGCCAGCCACCGGTTCACGTGGCTGGTCTTCCAGGCCTCCAGCATCTGGGGGCCGAAGATGTCCGCCTGGGCCTGTGCGCCTTTTTCCAGCCGGTTTTCCATCGTGGTCGTGGACTCTCCGCAGGCGGGAAGGACGATGCCCTGGGCCTCCAATACATCATTGGCCGCTCCTAGGAAGGGCCACATCCGACCAAGGCCCAGATAATCCGTGGACTGGTAGAGCATCTCCTTAATCCAAACCGGGTCAAGACCCTCATCAAGCGCCTTCGGCAGAAAATCTTGAAACGCATCCAGCCCCTGGCAGCCCACCAGGGCCGCCAGGATGGCCAGCCATCGGGTGGGGCGTCCAATTGCTGCCCTTCCTCGGTTACAACTTCCTCAAAAGCAAACCGTTCCGCCCGCTCCAGAAACTCCGGGTCTGTGAAGTGATAGTCCATTTTTGACACCTCGTTCTTTCAAAATTTGTAGTAGCAGCAAAACGACCGGTTCCATCCAGCCATCGCTCAGACGCTGTTCCAGCAAATGCAGAGCTCCAACCGCTGCCCTTACCGACCCTGGATCTCCTGATTGCCGGTGCCCCAGACGTGCTGCTCTTTCGCAGCGGCCGGGGTGTTCTGTGCCATCACGCCCACCAGCTTGTGGGGGACGTAAGGTTCTTCCAGGCAGGCGATCTCCTCCGGCGTCAGGGTGAGTTCCACCGCCTTGGCCGCCCCCTCAATGTGGTGCGGCTTGGTAGCGCCCACCACCGGCGCCGTCACCTTGGTGAGCAGCCAAGACAGGGAGATCTCCGTCATGGAGACACCCCGCCGCTCCGCCAGCTCGGCGACCCGGTCGATGATGAGCTGATCCTGCTTCGCAGTGGCGTCGTATTTGAACTTGGCGTAACTGTCCTCCTCCAGCCGCTTGGAGGTCTCGCCCGGGTGTTTGGAGAGTCGTCCGCCCGCCAGAGAGCTGTATGGCGTCATGGCGATGTTGTCCTCGGCGCAGAGCTTTGCCATCTCCCGTTCTTCCTCCCGGAAGATCAGGTTGTAATGCCCCTGAACGGAAATGAATTTGGCAAAACCCTCTTTCTCGGCCAGGGCGTTGGCCTTGGCCAGCTGCCAGGCAAAGCAGTTGGAGATGCCGATATACCGCGCCTTGCCCGCCTCAACGATGCGGTTCAGACCGTCCATGATGTCATAAAGGGGCGTTTCGTAATCCCACATATGATAGATATACAGGTCTACATAGTCCAGCCCCAGATTGCGCAGGCTGGTGTCGATCATGTTCTGGATGTGCTGCTGGCCGGTGACGCCGGCGGCGATCTCCTCCTGGGTGCGGGGCAGAAACTTGGTGGCCACCACCATATCCTCCCGGCGGGCAAAGTCCCGCAGGGCGCGGCCCAGATACTGTTCGCTGGTGCCGCTCTGGTAGCCCACGGCGGTATCAAAGAAGTTGACGCCCAGTTCCAGCCCCCGGCGGATGATCTCGCGGCTGTGTTCCTCGCCCAGCGTCCAGCTGTGCTGACCGTTGTGGGGATCGCCAAAGCCCATGCAGCCCATGCAGATGCGGGAGACAGTCAGGTCGGAATTTCCCAATTTTGTGTATTGCATTCTGCCTTCTCCTCACTCCAGACCGTTGTAGGACCCATCGTCCACCGGCTCGCACCATTCATTTGAGGTTTGCTCACCGGGCACTTCCACCGCGATATGGGAAAACCAGCTGTCTTTTTTGGCCCCATGCCAGTGCTTGACCTCTGCCGGGATGGTGATGACCGTGCCGGGCGTCAGGCTGACGGCGGGTTTGCCCTCCTCCTGATACCAGCCCTCGCCTGCAGTGCAGATCAAAATCTGGCCGCCGCCGCTTTTGGCGTGGTGGATGTGCCAGTTGTTGCGGCAGCCCGGCTCGAAGGTGACGTTGGCCAAAAACACCGGGCACTTGCCCGCTTCCGTCAGTGGGTTCAGATAGGAATTGCCGATGAAATACTGGGAATACCCGGTATTGGCCTGGCCCACACCGAACACATTTTCTTTGTTGAATTGTTCTTTGTCGTAGATACGCATGGTTTTTACCTCCTGGTTTTTCTTGTATGGATCAGCCCGCTCAGGCGGAGGGCGGTATCGGCAGACTGCTTTTGTCCAGCCACTCCTGAAGAAGCTGCGGCAGGTCCGCCGCTGCAGGCCGTGAGGGGAAGCGGCCATGCCGCTGCCAGCAAAAGGGAAACTATTTTTCCATGGGTGCTGCTGCCTCCTTGCGTTTTGCAGAGGAACGTTTCTTTTCTGATTTCATTATAAGTGCGCACTCTTTTGATGTCTAATGCTTATGTTTTATATTTAACCATGCAGATAGCGTATGGATAGAACAAAAAAGCCCTCCGGGAGAAATCCCGGAGGTTCGGTAAGAAACGCTATTCGATTTGGGAACGCAGCGAATTGATTTCCTGGATAAACAGGGAGGCGGCTGGGGAAAACAAGTTATTCTTTTTCCATACCAGCACACTGTGAGTCATGCGGCGCGGTTCCAGCGGGATGAACCGCAGACGCGGGTCGCTGCGGATGGCCAGTGCGCCGTCCATACAGAAGGCACAGCCAAGCCCCTCTGCCACCATCAGGGCAGCGTTGGAAAGGAGGGTATAAAACAGCGGGATTTTCAACTCCTTCTCTTCAAGTCCCAGCCAGTTCAGGATTTCCACCCGGATGCTGTTCCGCAACGGCAAAATCAGAGGATAAGGAGCAATATCATCTGCCACAAGCGAGGCCTTTTCCGTCAGCGGATGATCATCGCGCACCAAAAGACCCCAGGTATCCTGCCGGGACAGACGAACATGGTCAAACTTGGTTACATCGATGGGTTCCAGCAGCAGACCGATATCTACGAGCCCCTTCTCCAAACGGTCTTTCACATTATCTACCGTTTCATTATATACTGTGGAGCGGCACTTTCTGGACTTGAACGGTGAATTGATACTGCAGGACTTTTCGGTGGGCAAGCCCAGCCGTGCCGCCAACCACATCATCGGCCTGCTGGACAAGTGGACGGCCTATGGCCGGGTGCTGAAGGACGACGCCACGGTGGTGGATGTGCTGGACAGCTTCACCATGGCCCAGGTGACGGAGCTTTTGAATCTGGCCATTGAGAACAGCTGCACCGGCTGCACCGCCGCTCTGCTGGAGTACAAGAATACCCATTTCGCCGATTTCGACCCGATGGATGTGTTTACACTGGAGTAAAGCTACTCAGCTGACCATCTCTCCATGCGGCAAAGTTCATCGTCCGTTACGGCTGTCCGGAGTACTTCGCCCACAACAAGAAGCTGCTGTTCTATGAGCGGCAGCAGGACATTATTGCAGAACTGGAGAAACTGAATTTGGATGAGCAGAGAAACAGAAACCCATATGAACTATCTGCTATCTACCGATTCTCAGTTAGACATGTAGAGGATGTGAACAGCATGGAAGAATTACAGCTGATATCCCGGCAGCATCCAGGGGAAGTGGCCATCGACAACTTCCAGGAGATGAAGGATGCCCTGGCCCAGGTGCTGGCCCGGTATGAAAACGTGGTCTACACCGAAGATATGCTCTCCGACGCGAAAGCGGATAAGAAAGAGCTGACCCGCCTGCGAAAAGAGATCGATGACCGGCGGAAAGAGATCAAAAAGCCTACCTGGCCCCCTACAATGACTTCGAGGTACAGGTCAAGGAGCTGCTGGCCATGGTGGACGCTCCTTTAGATGAAATCAAAGAATTTGTCTCTGAGATGGAGGAGCGGGAGAAGGCGGCCAAGCGGGAGGAGATCCGGGCGTACTTTATGAGGCAGGCCGTGTCCCTGGGCGAGATGGCTGAGGCTGTATTCGATAACCCTGCCTTCTTTGACGGCAAGTGGCTCAATAAAAGTACCCGGACCAAGACCTGGCAGGAGGAGGTGGATCAGAAAATCTCTGACGTCGCCCGGAACCTTCAGAGCATCAAAGGCACCGGAGGGACTCAGACAGATGCGCTGCTGGCCAAGTATCTGGAGCGACTGGAGCTGGAAGATGTCCTGCACTACCAGGCTGCAATCAGTGCAGTGAGCAGGGCAACCGAGCCAGTTGAGACGTCGCCACCGCTACGAAAGTCTGAAGACCAACGCACCGGCTACAAGGTACTCAAGGTCACCGGAACCGTGGATGCGGTCACGCAGGCCATGGAGCTGTTGGCCCTGGCCGGTGTTGAGATAGACGAGCTGGAGGATGGGATGCCGCAGCCCATGCCGGAACTGACGGAGCCGGATTTTGACTCCTTTGTGGCCTTTGACATCGAGACCACTGGAACCTATGGCGCGGCGTCCGGCGACGCGCCCGCTGAGATCACGGAGATCGGCGCGGTCAAGGTGGTAAATGGGCAGATCGCGGGCCGGTTTTCCCTGCTGGCAAACCCGGGGCGGCGTATTGTACCCCGGATCGCCCGGATCACCCACATTACCGACGAGATGGTGGCAGGAGAGCCGGATGTTTCCGCCGTCATCCGGCAGTTTGCGGAATTTGTGGGAGACATGGTGCTGGTGGGTCACAATATCAGATCCTCCGACCTGTACTACATCAGTCGGGCGGCCCAGAGGGCTGGTGTGCGGTTAGAGAATCCCTTCTTTGACACTTACCGCTACGCAAAGCAGTTCAAAACGCGGCAAGGCTGGGAGAAGCTGAATCTGGAGTATCTGTCGGAGCAGTTTGGGATCTCCCAGCCGGACGCCCATCGGGCGTGGTGTGACGCGGAGGCCAACGTAGGGGTGTACTGGAAACTATAGTAAACGACATAACTATTTTTATTTTACCAAGAAGGCACAATAGCGCTGACAATCAGTTTCAATCGTCAAAGTAAAGATACTAAAGTCGCTTACTATAAAAGAGTTGTAATCGACGAAAGCACACCGCAGGGATGCCTCATACACATCCCTGCGGTGCGCTTCATAATGGGTGAAGTTGCTGATGAATGTCAGCTATGACTTAAAAAGTCTTCCAAGTCCTTTTGACGGAGGAATATAGGCTTGCCCTTTTTTTCCCTGCACTCCAGCGCCTCATGGAGCAACTCTTCCCGATTGCCCGAGATCGTTTCGGAAATGACGAGATAGTCGGTCCTGCCACTGACCTGAAAGGTACAGCGACCTCCCCGATCCTCAATCTGCCGTATGATTTCGCTGTACTTGTCCGTGAAATACATCAGGCCAGTGCAGAAGGTCTTGTCTGCAAAGTCAATCTTGGATGGAGTGTCATAGGGGTATGAGAGTGTACTTAAACTCCCATCCTCCTGGAGAAATGGCTCACTGGGCATGGAGGACAGGAAACGCTCATATCTTTCTTCCCGTTCCTGATTCCGTGTCTGGGCCAGGTCGGCGGTGTCGCACTCCCAGTCCCCCAGGGCGGCGAACAGGGCATCCTCCCCGATGATGCGAATGTCAGAGCCAAGCTCCATCTGCCGGCGGGCCTCAATCCGCTTTTTATCTCCCCAGCCGCCTTTGCTGCCAAGCACCAGATAATTGGTCTTGCCGCTGACGGTTCCCCGGAAATGTCCGCCCTTTGCCTCGATAATGGATTTGATTTGGTCCCTGTCGTTGTCGCAGTGCGCAAAGTCCCCGGTGACTGTGAAATATGCATCCTTTACAGTCACCGGCTCCCCGCTGTCTGGGGGAACATCAGCCCGGGCAGAGAATTCGTCTGGTTCACGGGGGTTCCACAGCTCATCACTCTCGTCATCATAGTCCTCCAGGGAGACCTCGCCTTTGGGAAACTCAAACTCCTCGTCGGGACTGTTCAAATAGTCGTCATCCACATCCTCCTGGAAGTCCCCGGCCACCACCACGGTCCCGTCCGCCTTCACGCCGAAGCTCAGACTGCCGCCGGCGGCAATGGAGACAATGCCCGTCCAGTCCTCCACGTCGCACTGGCCAGCGTCCCGCAATCCAGCGGCAAACACCGTGCCATCCGGCCGCAGGCCCAGGAGATGGGTTCCGCCGATGGCCAGGGCGGTGAAGGGCTTGGAACCCTCACACTCCTCCACCGCGAACTCCTCCCGGATCAGGCCGGTGGACAGCAGATGGCCGTCCCCCCGGAGCCCCGCCGCCAGAAGGCCGCCTACAGACAGAAGTCGGATATCCCTCCACGAGGAGAAATCATACGCATACTGCTTTTTGAACTCCTCGTGTTCGATCGGCGTGCATCGAATGGTGCCGTCCTTGCAAATGCCCGCCGTCAGGAGCCCGCCGGCGGAGATGGCGGTGATATCCCGCCAGTCTCCCACGTCACAGGCATCTATGCCGGGAAGGCGGGCACCCGCCGCTACCACAGTGCCGTCCCCCTTCAGCCCCGCCACATGCAGCGCGCCGGCGGTGATGGAGACGATATCCGACCATGCTTTGAAGCTGTCATCGCGCACCATGTTTTCATCCCCGGGCTGTTCTCCAGGCACAAAGAGGATACCGTCCACTGTTCCATCACTTTTTCGGACGATCAGGCCGGTCTGGGCGGCGGCAATCTCGCAGACATCCGTCCAGGGATACTGGTTCCCCTGGGGATCGCTCACGGTCCCATCCCGGTGGAGGAAGTAAATGTGATCCACCGGGTCGACGGCCACCTGCCGGATATCCTTCAGCTCCGCCAAAGTATCCCGCAGACGATCCAACTTGCTTTTGAAAATGTCAGCCGACAGATACTCTGACACATTCTTCCACGCCTCGGTGTCCGGGTGGAATCGGCGGGCGAAGTCGGCCAGCAGCTCGTCGTCCAGGACGCCCTCCTCCTCCAGCAGAAGCTGGCCGAGCACGTCATGCCCCCACTGGACTCCTCTCATGGGCGGTACATACGCTTTCACCCATTTGCGGATTTTGAATTCATCTGGCTCAGAAACAAATCCGGAAAAGAACAGGACGGCCCTGCGGAAGGCCCGCCACCCCAGTTCCTGCCAAGTGGATTGCTGGCCGCCGTGAGAAAGCATTTCATAGTTCAGACACTCGCCGTCGCTGGTCATGACGCCGGTCTCATGGATGGCGAAACCAAATCCCTCCTCATTGTCATCGAACTCTATGAGGATGGACAACTCTTTTTCCTGCATGACCTGGAGAAGGGTGTTATATTGCTCCTGGGTGAGGGGACCACGATTCTTAATCCAGTCGCGGGTCCACTCGTCAAAGCTGGCCACTGTCCCAGAGAAACTCCACCGGCCGCAGCCATAAAAACCCGTACTCATGTGTCGGACGGACAGCCTGGTGTCATAGGACTGGATGCCGTACTCCCCGTAAAACTTCCAGGTGTCCAGCACCGGGACGAACCGGGTGATGTCCTCTACTCCCCACGGGCCCTGTAAGGTCAGCGTGCCTCTGGCACTTGAAATGTTCGCCATGTCTTACGCCTCCTTCTCTCATCCGTTTTCCGCCAGCAGGCGGTCCAACATGCTGGAGCTGATTATCCACAGGGGATGCCCCTCCAGATTCAGCCGCCGGGCCCAGCCGCAGGGGCTGGGGTGGACTCCAACAATGCAGTCCAACTCCCGCAGGGTGCCGCCGTCCACAAAGCCGCCCCGCGCCCGCAGGTGGGCGGCGGTCCGCTCCAGCTCCTCCGGCGCGGCGTACTGCCCGGCGACAAAGAAGCGCCTCCCCTCCGGCGGGAAGGGCTGGGGGGTGTCAAAGCCGCCGTCAGCGGTCCGGGTCCAGTATCGAAAGTTCTCATACTCAAGCAACCAGGCGGGCGTCAGGTCCAGCAGGCCCTGCTCCAGCAGGAACTCGATGGAGGTGCGGCCCGTGCTGTTCTTGCTCCAGCGGTCCAGGTCCGCCACGGAGATATCCGGGTTCTGCTTCTGTAAGGCCGCCGCACTGGTGGGCAGGGACTTCCCGCTGTACCGCTCCCGGAGGGTGGCGGCGAGAAAGGCCAGACGTTTCTCCGCCGGCAGGTCCTCCAGGCGGGCCAGCACGCTATGTCCGGCAAGAAAGGTTGCCAGGCCCTGGTGAAATACATCTGAGACGTCCGACGCCAGTCCCTCCAGATCCACGTCCGGGACCGCCTTTTGGAGGGTATTCAGGGTTACAGGGCGATCCTCTGGGGCCGGGAAACGATTCTTCAGATCCTCGACGATAGACATCACCCGCTCCTTGGGACCGATCAGAATGCCATCGCGGGGCAGGAGTTCCTTCAGGTGCAGGCCCTGGCTTTCAGCGTATTTCCGGATGGCAGTCCAGTCCAGATCGCTGTTGGTGTCCCAGATTTGGGACACCGTCCCGCAGAAGGGCGCGTCTGCGTACCGCTGGCGGAGCTTTTCGTACTCCGCCTGAGCGCGCTCTGCGGTCACGCTGGCTCTGGCATTGCGCCCGCTGGCGACCAGGATGCCCTCCTGGACGAGGTACTTGGCCAGGGTCATGCCAAATAGCTTATTGGCGTTGTTTGTGAGATTCTTGAACTTGGGGGCCAGATCGGGGTTTTCCGCCTTCAGCTCGTCCATTTTCGCGCAGGTGGGGCCGTCGGCGTACCTGCGCTTCAGTTCTCCGATAACGGCCATGGGGTCCTCCGCCGGCCGGCCGCCCTTGGCGTCCCCTTCCACCGTGTAGCCGTAGGCCGCCAGGAAGGTGCGCCCGTCCGGGTAGCCCAGCAGGCGATACAGCTCCGTTACCGTCTCTGCCCATTTTTTGTGGTCCCTGTTAAGATGTTTGACTACCCTGTCCGGGTACGCTGAATCCAGCTTGGTCAGAAGCCGGGCGATTCGCTCCCGGAGCTTTTCCGGCTCCTGCCCGGGGGTGTACAAAACCTGTGTCTGCTCACTCATGAGATCCCTCCTCGTTTGCCTCTTCTGTTTCGAAATCTGAGACTTCTTCACGTTCTTCCAGAGACTCCATCCCACCGAGCCAGGGGTGCAGGAATTTGGACGCCGCCTGCCTGCTGAGCTGGTCGTGGATCTTCTGGTTGTAGTAGTTCCGCAGGCACTGATAGCAGGAGGGGTCACAGCTACAGCCGTCCACCACTGCCAGCGCCCGCTGGAGGACCTGCTGAAATGCCTCTCCTTCTTCCGTGACCATCCGGCGGACGTGCCCGGCGCCGCCGGCCACTGCGTCATAAAGGATCACCGTATAGACCATCAAGCCACCTGCTTCTGTGCGGTTAAGACATCCCTTGCTGTCTGTGCGCTCAATGCCCATTTCCCTGGACAGGCCCCCCCAGCAGGGCGTAGAGGACTGACAGCATGATATTTAGGTCTGCAGCCTTCTGGGCCTCAAAGGTGATTTCGCTGGTATATCTGAAGCGGCATTGGGGCACCTCCCATAGCTTGATAATGACATCATAACATAGTGTGAAGCATCATGACAACCAGCAGTGCTGAAAATAAGTGGAAGTTCATATTTCGATTGCAGATGATAGCAGGGCGGTTTTCTCTATGCCTCAGATGCATTCTTGATTGGAAAGAAATGGAATCTGAGCTGTTTTCCATCATCGAAGTATCTATCAGAAGGATGTGAGTCTGTCGCTGTTTCTGCGGGTTGTCTGTTTTATGGCACAAAGACCACAAGGGCTCAAATTAAACCAGCAGTTCAATGACAACAAGGTGGGTAAGCGGTATGATGAGCACATCAAAGGACCGTTTCCAGCGAAACTTTAGACTGGATTTATTTTGACGTGATCGGAGGAGGTATGAACTATGAATATGAAAGACGCATTCCGCTTCCAGAATAAGCTCAAAGACCTGATGGTCGAAGCCACTGAGATCCTTCAAGATCGGCGGAACATCGTCAAGGTCAAGACCACGCACCTGAGGAGCAAGGTCATGGGCGATGCCCAGGACGCGGTGGTGGAGGAGGTCGCCCCCAGTGAGTACGCTGGCCATGCCAACGAAGTGGCCGCCTTCCTCATGTCCATGCTGGAAGAGAGGGAGAAACTGAGCCGCTCTATCCATACCGCAAAGGGCGGACTGGCTCTGGATATGGACAGCGAAGTGGGCCTGAATCGGCAGCGCCAGGAGTTGGCAGAAGTCTTCCGTCATATGACCACGCTCCGTAACAGCGAAAAGACAATCGTCGGCGGGGGCTCTGGCTTCCGGTTCAACAGTGAGGGCAACCAGGTCTCATACCGCTGCGATGCCACGCAGGTCACCACCATCGACTTTGACCGGAATAAGATTCGGGGAATGGCCACGGCTCTGAGCAAAAAGGCAGATGAGATCTCCATGTCCCTGGACAAGTGCCTGGTCAATACCGAGGTTGCATATGAACCGCCTTTTGACATGAATGACAGCTTTGAGGTGATCCTCAGCGACTTCATTGAAAAGGCCACGGTTGCTTAACCTCTGCGCCACATCTTCCGGTGTGGTGGATGTGGCAGAATGGATGGCCAGTGATGATCGGTTCAGGCGCAGATGAATTATGACGCTGCGCAATCCCCGCGATACAAAGGACAGCATCTGATGAATGCAAAATGAGCTTATAACTCATGATGATTGGGTCGTCAGGCGCCTCCTTCTACGTTCGCCGCAGAGCCGCCATTCTACAACGCATTCGTTGCCAAACGCAGAATTCAACCTTACGCCCACCTGTTGCCAGACAAAATGGCATGATAATCTGTATTTCAAGTCGCTGGCTCATCCCCGGGTATGCAACGGTCCAGTTTGCTGGGGTAAGCCCGTGGAGAGCAAGCGGATAAGGGTCTAAGCGGCTTTGAAATTCTGCCACGCCCACTGTGCCGGAAGAAATGCCAGTATAAAATGACCTGAGCAGCAGGCGGAGGCCTGCTGCTCAAACGGAACAATATGAGAAGTGGAGATGATGATCTCATTCATCGGGACCTGGAACAAGACACTCAGCGCATAGAGGTTATCTACACTGGGCAGGCTTTGCCCCCGCTGCCATTTGTAGATAGCTTGCGGCTCCTCGAATCCGAAATACTGCTGGAGATCCCGGACCGTCAGGCCACGGTCTTTTCGAAGCCGGCAGATATTTGCTCCGGTAGCCACAGGATCGATCACAGGAAACCGAATCACGGACATATGGATCGCCTCCATTCAGTAGGATGATTTCCGCCGCAGCGGAATATTGAAGTATAACCGATATGCCCTGGGATAGCAAGCGATCCTCTGCATTTGTAATGAGATTGTCATACAGGAGAGAGCCATTGGGAAACACACATTTCTATCAGCACATTGACCGGCTGTCACTGTTCTATAGTTATTTCGCATTCCTGGATACGGATGCCTATCTGGCTGATCAGCTTTTCATCAAGCATCAGGTGCGGGTACACTTCTGCGAGGAATATGTACGGGGTGACTCTCCGTACCGTGTGATTTTCTGCCATGTGCGGAAACGTGATCGGGCGCGGTTCCAGGCAGCCCTGGAAGAGCTGCCGAAGAAAATGATGTTGCTAGGTCATACAGACTATTTGGATGTATGTGGTGCGCTTTGGAGTGAGTGTCACCGGCAGAAAAAAGAGGAGGCGAATTTCCGTGAAACAGTTGATTCCATTGGACAAGCGCAGTAAGAAGGCCAAACGGGAATATCACGAAAAACAGCGAGGGTCCTGGAACGGAGTCAATCCTGTCCCCCGGATCGTACAGAGTAGAAAGGCTTATGACAGAGCAAGAGTTAAACAATCGGATCGCCGAGATCCTGGAATCGACTAAAGCGGAGAATGGCTGTGGGCGTCGTACCGGTCGCCAATACCGCCGCGCACAAAGCGTCAGGCATGCAGATCGCCTCCTGTTTCTCATTCAGCACAGCGGATATGCGCCGAATATGGGCTATATTATTGGGGACTATGAGAGAATAACGACCTTGCTCCACTCCGGACTACACATTCAGTATATGAAGTCCAGCAGCCGCCAGCAGTATCTGAAGCGGAAAGGGAATCGGAAAGTCCGAAAATATCGCTGTTTACCAAAGAAGGGAAACCAGTATCGCAAGGTGTTCGACTACTGGTGGGAACTCTATTGAACTACAAAGCGGCGCCGGCTCAGTATTTAAGTTTCAAGCAGGCGCCGCTTTCGTTTGTGGTATTCCGAACCTAATGTCCGTGATTTTTCCAGCGGCTATGTAGCGAAATTTGTGATCGAGCGCGACCGGCTCTACACCGAAAATGCCAACCGTTCCCACGGGTACGGCGCTCTGCACCTGTCCTCCTCCTTGAGCCGTATGCCAAGAACCCGCCCATCTCCAAAGTGTTCCGGGAGATTGGGCTGGCAGACGAGCTGGGGTCCGGGATGCGGAATACTTACAAATACACGAAGCTCTACTCCGGCGGGACCCCGGAGTTTATCAAGGGCGATGTGTTCCGCACCGTGGTTCCGCTTACCCCGATTGCGGTGGGGAAGGTCGGGCCGCCGGACGGAACCCAAGTGGGGACCCAAGTGGGGACCCAAGTGACGCTCACAGAACAGATTTTAATCTTTTGTTCAGTACCGCACTCGAAAGCTGAAATTGCGGAGCATTGTGGATATAAAAAGTAAGCGTCAAAGCAAAAGGTAGATTGAGAAAAGAGCCTGAATGTGCGAGACTATACTCGCGGGCAGAGAGC
>CALWXG010000072.1 GCA_944385435.1 uncultured Oscillospiraceae bacterium | reverse complement strand
TTCCTGAAGCTCTTCGATATGAGCAGGAGATCCTATGTCAGGAATATCCCATCCCACAGATTTTGTGATTGAGCCATAATTCCTGTGGGGTTGACTGCATGGTTTCCTGACTCCTTTGTCGTAAATATCTTGGTGATATTCTTGACTTCCCCAGGATCCTTTATACTGTCATATCCCGTCGTTTACACAGAATTTTCTGCGGTCTCATGGAAAAGCTGGTTCACGAGCTGATCAGTGACCGCCTTCTGACACTAAGTCGCTACATTACCCTGGATTCATCCACAAGAACGATCCTGATAGATCAGACGTCATTGTCAGCAGATGGATATCAGGTGGTAACCCATTAACAGGGTGGGTCAATTCACAGTGTAAAAACAGGATTTGACAGATAGAATTGCCCCACCTTAGTACTCTGCTTTATTGGCTACTAAGGTGGGTCAAGATTCAACGAAAAAGTGGGTCAATTTTACTTGACAATCAACAGTGAAAAGCGGCACGACCTGCTGATGGCGCCCTACGGCGTGACCTTCCCGGTGTTCCGTACCTTGGTCTATCTGATGCAGCATCCGGATGGGGCGGCGCCATTGATAAAGCGCACCTGCGCTCTTTTCCCTTCCTCAAAGCAGAGCCCTGCCGGCATATGGCCGGCAGGGCTCTGTGCTTTGTTTGGAAAGGGCGCGCCGCGCGGATGAATTTCCGCCTTTTATCATTGCCAAACAGCTGGGATGTTCCCGCACAGCCCACCAGGGGGAGCCAAAGGGCTCCCCCTGGTGGCTATGTGTATGAGCTTTACATGGACGGATCCAGCAGGATCTTCAGCTGTCCGCGGCGGTCCTGACGGGCCACGCCCTTTTCCACCACGTCGTCCAGACCGATGATGTCCGTGACCATGCCGGGGAAACGGATCTTGCCCGAGGCCAGCATATCCAGGTACAGTTCGATCTCCTCTGGAGTATAGACAAAGGAGGAGATGAGATCGATCTCCCGGGGGATCACCGGGGCCAGGGAGAGCTGGCTGAGGGGCTCGCCCACAATGCCCACCAGGATCACCTGGCTGCCATTCTTCGCCGCCTGGAAGATGCAGGTGATCAGGCTCTCCTGTCTGCCGGAACACTCCAGGGTCACATCCGCGCCGTCCTCGTTGCCCAGGGCCTTGCGGATCTCGCCGCCCACATCCTGGCAGGTCCTGACGTTGATGCAGTAATCGGCGCCGTACTCCTTCAGGCGGGGGAACTTGGCGTCATCGGTCTCCAGCGCGACGATCCGGCGGGCGCCAGCCGCCTTGGCAATCTGGATGGCCGCCAGGCCGATGGGGCCGCCGCCGGAGATGACCACGTTGTCGCCGAACTTGAAGTTGGAGCGGCGCAGGGCGTGGAGGGAGACGCAGATCACATCAAAGAGGACGGCATCCTTCTCGTCCACGCCGTCGGGAACGGGGATGATCATGGTGTGCTCCACATCGCCCACCAGCATGTACTCGGCATAGCCGCCGTCGGGGCCGCCGATGCCGTTGGTGCGGGGGAAGCCGTAGGCGCAGATGTTGGGCCGCCCCTCCCGGCAGTAGGTGCAATTTTCCTTGCAGTAGGAGGGAGGGCCGCACAGCACCTTGTCCCCCACCTTGAAGCGGGTGACGCCCTCGCCCACCTGGTAGACGGTACCCACGTTTTCGTGACCCAGGACAATCACGGGCTTGACGATCTCATGCTGATAGGCCTCCACATCCGTGCCGCAGATGCCGCAGTAGTCGATCTTGACGACCATCTGGCCGGGGCCGGCCTTGGGCATGGGGCGCTCCTCGACCCGCAGGTCTCCCGCGCCGTAAAACACAGCTGCTTTCACAATAATACCTCCTTGTTTGGAAAGTGCCCGGGGCCTAGCTCCCGGGCACTTTGTCAGGTTAGTTCAGGGGCAGTTCCAGGTAGTCCGCGCAGGCCTGGAGCACAGTTTCCATCTCGTCCACACAGTTGCCGTTCTCAGCCAGGGTGCGGCAGTCCGTGATGGCCACGTTCCACAGGGCCTCCACCAGGGCCTGGGTGTCCTCTTCGTTCAGGCTCAGCATCTTGCCGCCGGCGGCGGTCAGGGCCTCCTCAGCGCTGTCCATCTCCTCGGCCATCAGCTGAATGCTGTACTCGGTGGTGGCTTCCATAGCCTCCTGGAACAGGGCCTGGGTATCGGCGCTGAAGCTGTTCCAGCGGTCCAGGCTGATGGTGAAGTAGTTGCCCGCGGAGTACTCATTGACGGAGACAAAGTAGGGGGCGACCTCGTGCCACTTCAGGGAGATCATGGGGCCAATGGACATGAACGCGGTGTCCACCACGCCCTTGGACAGGCTGTCATAGCCGTCCCAGGGCATCAGCGCCTGAACGGAAAAGCCCAGGGACTCATAGGCGGACTGGTTCATGCCGACGCCCAGACGGTAATTCTTCAGCTCGTCCAGGGTGGAGACTTCGGTCTTGGCGGCGAAGGCGTTGCCGCCGTTGGCCATGAAGCCCAGCATCTTGACGCCCTGGGATTCGATCTCCGCCTGGATGAGGGAGGCGGTCTCCTCATTCTCGTACACAATGTAGTTGAAGTAGTCCACGCACTTCTCCTGGCTCTCATCGGTCTGGCCGGGGAAGTTCAGCAGGGGGAGGACGGCGCTGTACTGGGACTGGCCCAGGACGCTCATGTCGAAGGCGCCGGCCTGCAGGAAGCTCAGCTCCTCGCCGCTGCCGGCCACAGTGCCGCCCCACTTGATGTCGAAGGTGATGGCGCCGCCGGATTTCTCGGTGATGTAATCGGTGAAGTAGGTGATGGCCTTACCGCTGGTCTCGATCTCGTTGTAGGTGGTGGCGAACATCAGCTCCACCGTGTCATAGACGGGATTCTCAGCGTTGGGGGTGCTCTGGGTGTCGGGGGTGGTGGTATCACCGGCAGGGGCGCTGCTGGGGGTGGTGTCTCCGCTGCAGGCGGTCAGAGCCAGGAGCATGGCCAGGGTCAGGAGCGCGGCAAAGATCTTTTTCATGGTGTAATTCCTCCTATCAAAAAATGTTTTGAACTACTGTATTCCCATGAGCCGGGGCAGGAACTGCACAATCTGCGGAGCCAGGGCCATGATGTACACGCAGACAATATCCAGGATGAAGAACGGCACACAGCCCCTGAAAATGTCCATGGGCCGTACTTTTAGCGCGTTGGATACGGCAAATACATTCATGCCGATGGGGGGCGTCATGCCGGCTACATCGCACATGAACACCAGCATGACGCACAGGATGTACTGGTCGAAGCCCAACCCCGTGAGCAGGGGGAAGATAACGGGGACGGTGATGATGATAATGGAGGGAATGTCCATCACGCAGCCGCAGATCAGATAGAAGATAATGACCAGTGTAAACACCAGCATGGGCGGCAGATTGGCGCCGGCGATCACGTCGGCCATGCCGTCCGCCAGGCCGGTGAGGGAGATGAAGCGGCTGAAGATGGTGCCCGCCATGATGATGGGGAACATGCCGGCGTTCATGATGGCGGCGTCCCAGATGCAGTGGCCGATCTGCTTGGCGGGGACCTTCTTGATGATGGCGTAAACCAGCAGGGCGAACACGGCCACGGCGCCGCCCACGGTGGAGGCGAACCAACCCCACACAGCGCCGCCGATGATCAGGGCGAACACCAGCAGGATGGGGATCACATACCGCAGGGATTTCACCTTTTCCATAAAGGGGACCTTGGGGATGGACTTGGTGTCAGGCACCTTGTTGGGGCGGACCAGGGAGTAGATGAAAATGAATACGCAGAGGATGACCACCATCATAAGGCCCGCGCTGAGGCCGTACATCAGGGTGTTGCCGATGGACATGTTGGTGACCAGGCACCACATGATGATGGGAATGCTGGGCGGGATCAGGGAGGAGAGCACGCCGGCGCCGGTCACGGTGCCGTAGGACAGGCTGCGGTCATAGCCCTGGCGCTCCAGCTGGGGGACGGCCAGACGGCCAAAGACCACGTTGCCGGCCACAGAGATGCCGGAACAGGCGCCGAACAGGGCGTTGGCACACACCACAGTGTACAGCAGACCGCCGCGGACGCGGCCCAGCCACTTGTGCATGGCGTCAAATGCCCCTTGCGCGATTCCTGTTACACTGGCCAACGACCCTACCAGCATGAACAGGGGCAGCACCGCGTAGGTGTAGTCCGCGCCCAGGGAGAAGGGGGCGGTGGTGAACTGGACGATCATCATGCGCATACCGCCGATGGCGATAAAGCCCACAAAGGAACCGGCCAGCATGGATACGAAAATCGGTACGCCCAGCAGAACCAGGACGATCATGCCGATAAAGACCAGAATGCCGGTGATCATTTCAGGAGTCATACCTGTTCCTCCTTTCCAAACTCGGTGCTGTCATCGTCGGGGACCGCGGCGGGGTCGGACGCCATGCGGGGCGGCAGAACGAATTCCCGCACCAGGCTCCACAGAAAGGCGACGGCCATCAGCAGGAAACCGATGGCGATGATGGCCGCGAAGGGCCAGGTGACAAAGGCGGAGGAAGCGGAAGAGCTCCGCTCCATGACCTGGAATTTGTCAATGGTGGACAGGATTGCCCGGTATCCGATGAAGGCGGACACGCCAAGGCCCAGGATGTTGCCCACAGTGTGTATGATCTTCTGGCCCCACATCGGGAAATGGGTATAGATCAGGTCAATGTGGGTGTGGCCCCGTTCCAGCTGTACATAGGCGGCGGACAGGAAGACCACGGGGATGTTCAGGTAGGTCACGATATCTGTCGCGTTGGTAATACCATGTTGGAATACCTTGACTGCCACCACGTCGGCGGTGGACAGCAGCGTGATAACCAGCAGGCAGACCGCGGAGATATACGAGATCCATTTCATGATGTTGAAAATGGTGTCGTCAAACCGGACGAGAGCGGGACTTGGCTTCTTCTCTTTTTTCTCCATAGACAGATCCTCCTTTCAGAGAATACGCACAAAATTTGCAGCAGCGGCACATTCTATTTTCATGATAGAGCCCGTGGGTGTGTTTGTCCAATTGATAAACCGCATGAGCGAATTCGGAAACCGTATCCGGTCAAAAAAGGGAATGCGGGTTTTGTACAGAATGACTGCAGCTGCCTGATATTTGTTGATGAACTGGAAGATCAAGGAATCAAAATGTATCTGCGCATTCGGTTTCCGAATTCGCAGATACACATTATCAATTGGACTTTTCCGGGCGGTATCCTCTAAAATGAACTTGCAGCGGTACAAATACTGAGAAACGGATTTGTTTCAAGAAGGGAGTTACCTATGGGAAGAATCTATAATCCGGATGATTTTGTCATCCAGTATCCCGGTGTGTATCACGGTGCCGCCAAAGAGGCCATGGACAAGTATTTTGCCATGATCCAGGAGATCAACGACACAGAGGTCACCGGCGCCGACATTGTCGCCGGCAAGATCCCGCCGGTCAAGCTGGGGGCGACACTGACGCTGTCCGGCGACTTCATTCGCTACTGCACAGAGAAGTACGCGCCCGAATACGAATTGATGCTGGACAGCGAGGTGGCCAAGGCCCACGGCTACAAGGACATCTTTGCCATGATCGGCCTGTCCTCCTGTGATGATGTGTTTACCATGCCCACTCCGCCCGAGGCGCGGGACACCCTGCTGGTCTCCCAGATCAACCACAAGGTGGAGAGCATCCGGCCGGTCTATCCCGGGGACACCCTGTATATGATCCGGGACAAGAGCATCATTACCGACCTGACCCCCAGTGGAGGCTCCATCTACCGCCATCTGCACCAGCAGGATTTTGGCACGGTTTACAACCAAAAGGGCGAAGTGGTCAACAAGGTGGTCTACACCACCATGGAGAGTCTGAAGGTCTACAAGGAGGATCGCCTGCCCAAGCCCCGGGCGCAGTTCGGCTTCGGGGATCTGTGGGAGGACCCGGATTGGTTTGCCCGCCCCTTCCGGCCCTATACCGACGAGGATTACAAGCTGTTCCGAGAGATTGCCCGGAACGAGGTAGTGCGCGGCGACGAGCCCCTGTACTGGGAGGATGTCGTCGTGGGAACCGAGATCCCAGACGGCATGTTCGGCCCGATTTTTGACGGCGTCTGTCCCACCAAGCCCTATGGCCAGGGCGTGGGGGGCTGCCGCAAGCTGAAGAAAGAGCTGGTTTGCGACGACCTGTTCGCCAAGATGGTCCGCGATGAGCACACCGGCATCTACACCACGGGCAACCGCGCCTATGACGTCCCGGACGCCCCCGACGGCATCAAGCCCTTCTTCCTGGCTCCGCCCGATGAGAAGCCGGAGGAAGAGGCCGGCGGCATCAATACCGCGGACATCCACAAAACCGCCAATGAGCGCTCCGCGCTGATCAACTTCATGGGGCGGGATATTGCCCTGGGCCACATCATGGACTATGTGGGGTATTACGGCTATGTCCGCAGCTGCGAGTGGACGATCATGGTCCCCGAGGTTCATGCGGCCCTGGGCAAGCCCGTGCCCCACGCCCCCAACTTCCGCAACCTGGCCCGCAAGGTTCCCGGAATGGAGACCTCCACAATCCCGATCCACGGCCTCACCACCGACCTGGCCCGCACCAAGGCTCGTATCACCGACAAATTTGTACGGGAGGACAAGTTCCTGATGGAAGTCACCTTCTGGAACGTGGACGTTGAGGACCGGATCTGGATCACGGGCGCGGTGGAAGTGGAGCTGCCTTCGAAGCGGAAGTGAGGAGGAGACAGGATGGAATTCTCAAAAGTGATCAGTACCCGTTGTTCCTGCCGCAGTTATACCGAGGAGCCGGTGTCCGACGCGCAGCTGCAGGCAGTGCTGGCTGCGGGAAACGCCGCCCCGGTGGGGATGGGCGCCTACCAGACGGTGTATCTGACCGTCATCCGGAACCGGGGGTTCCTGGATGCGGTGAGCAAGACGGCGGGCGCGTTTTTGAAGCGGGACACGGATCCGCTGTATGGCGCCCCAGTGGTCATTCTGGTCAGCGCCAAGCCCGGTATTCCGCCCACGATTGAGTTCCAGAATACCGGCACCATCATAGAGAATATGATGCTGGCCGCCACCGATCTGGGCTTGGGCAGCGTCTATCTGATGGGCGCGATTGCCGCCATGAGGAACGAACCGGAGCTGGTGGGGCAGCTGAACCTGCCGAAGGGGTTTGTGCCCATTGCCGCTATGGCGCTGGGACACAGCGCGCAGCCCGCGGTTTTGCGCGTCCCGGAGCAGAAGATTCAGACGGACTATATGGACTGAGGCGGCGTGCCGGCCCGCATGTGCGGGCGGCCGGGCCGCGGCGCCGCAGAACAAATTCGGCCGGGAGAGATGGATGAGATCTCTCCCGGCCGAATGCACTTGCAAATAAGAGGGAAAGGAAGTAAACTGAAGGTGGTATTTTGCCGGAATGAGGTGGCGGATATGACAACTGCGCAGATGGCCTATTTTGTCGCGATGGTGGAGAAGCTCAGCTTTACTGCCGTGGCAGAGATGTTTTATGTGACCCAGCCCACCCTGTCCCGGCAGATTATGAACCTGGAGGCGGAGCTGGGAACGCAGCTCTTCGTCCGGGAGCGCAATACCGTGACCGTCACAGCCGCAGGGATGGCGTTGTACGACGGATTGAAGCCGCTGTACGGGCAGCTGGCACGGCTACTGGACTCTGTCAAGCACTATGATGAGTTGCGGCGCACGGCCTTTACCGTTGGAATCGCGGAGGAGCTGCTTCTGGATGACCCGGTCCAGCTGGCCATCGGTATGTTCAGCGGCCAGCACCAGGATGTGAATGTCAGCATAGTCCGCACATCCTATGACAAGCTGAAGCGCGGGCTGCTGGACGGAACCATCAGCGTGGCCAACACCATTACCAGCAGTTTTGATATGAAGGGTGGACAGTTCGACTATTTCCACATCGCCCTGGAGGGCGTTTACCTGGCGTGCTCCAGAGAGCTGGCGTCCACATTGCCGGAAGTCCTGTCCCTGGAGCGGTTTGCTGAGGTGCTGCGCCACCATAAGCTGCTGCTTGGAAGTTTTGACTCCTTCGGGGAACAGGCGCCGGTGCCCCTGGATGTGTTCCACCAGGCCTTTGGCGTGTTTGATTTTGAACCGGATATCCAGATCCAGGGAACACCCCTGTCCATTTCCGCGCAAGTGGCCTCCGGCCTGTGTGTTTCTCTGTCCAACAGATCCAATATGTTTGCCATCGACCCAAAGACAGCCCTGCTGAAAATTGACGTAGAGCCAGGGCTGGGTACCAGTTATGAAAAGGGCCTTGTTTTCGTCGCCAATAATCAGTCGCCGCTCCTGAAGCACTTTCTGGAGCTGGTCCGGGAGAACATGTAGTATTTAAGTGAGGTCTGACACAGCCCACCAGGGGGAGCCCTACGGCTCCCCCTGATGTTTTTCTTTGTCTCCTGCGCCTGCTGTCAACATCCCGCTGCCCCATGCCGCCACGGCGGGTTGACAAAGAGACACGGCGAAATGATGGTACATTCTGACCGTGTCTGATACCGTACATTCAGAAGGCAGTTCCGCTCCATGGGGACGGAGCTGGGATAGACGGATGAAGTCAAAGGAGGCCGGGAACATGAAAAAGCACGGACAGATGATCGGAAGTGAAATTTTGGCGCTGGCGCTGCTGCTTTCCCTGGCCGGGTGCCTGCCCGGAGAGGAGGGACCGGATGCCGGGAATACCCAGACGGGGGCCGCCCAGTCAGAGCCTGGGACAGTGGAACCGGCCGGATATATCCCCCCAGAGGAAAATCGCAGTTTTGCCGCTTCGGGAATGGATTGCTGTCCCACGGAAGATGGAACAGGATTCTATTGCCCGGGGACACAGATCCTGCGGTACTATGACCCGGCGGCCCGGGATCTCATCACGCTGTGCCCCCAGAGCGGCTGTGCCCATGGGGATGAGAGCTGTGAGGCTTGGCTGGGGGAGAGCGTCAGTGGATTTGCGGCCTATGAGGGCAGCTGGTATGTGCTGGCGGAGGAAAACAACAGCGCGGTTCTGCGCCGGATCGATCCCCAGACCCGGGAGCGCGCTGACGTCAAGGTGTTCCAGTCTCAAAACATCTACGACTCATACAGGCTTTCCAGTGGAGTTGTTGCCCACGGCTATGTATATGCCTGGCTGGATCACGACTGGTGGGAGGATCAGACGGTGTACCAAAAGGAATCCTTCCTGATTCGGATCAGCCAGGACAACGGTACGACCGACACCCTTTTTGACACAGCTGACTATATCTCGCCCGCAGATCGTGTGACGTTTGCCGGGGCGGATGAGGAGCAGGTGCTGATTCTGGCGGAAACCCTGACCTCGGATTACCTGACACAGGAGGAGTACCTGGCACAGAACCCCGGAGAAGATTATGGCCTCTACCTCATGGATTTGATGGAAGAAGAGGGTGTCTATGAACTGAGAGAGTACGCCTTTGACATGTCGGACTACCGGGTGGTGGCAGAGGGCGCCAGGACCAGCTCTTCCTGGGCGCTGACGCGCTATGGAGACCTTACCCTCTACGCTGTGGATAACACCCTGTATGTCTATGACCTGGCGACCGGGGAGAGCCGGATGTTGGTGGAGGCGCCGGGGACGCTGCGCAACTTCCTGATGGTAGACGGCAAGGTGATGTATCTGGTGAGAGATCCCGAGCTACACGTATGCTACCTCGATTTGGACGACGGAGAAATCCACACTCTGGAGAACGAAGGAAAGACAGACGGCGCGGTGTTCTCCATCATGGGCGAGTGCGGCAGCACCCTGTTTGGCAACTACAATGGGAAGGAGGGCAACCTGCTGGGCTGCTATATCTCCAAAGAGGACTATTACGCCGAACGGTATGAGAACATCTTCTACTGAGCGAGGAGGAAATCCGCTGGAAAGGGGAGAGGCGGATGGAGCTGCGGTTTGAATCCGTCTGCAAGAATTATGGGAAAAAGCGGGCCCTGCGGGGGGTGAGCTTTACCCTGCGGGAGGGGATCTACGGGCTGCTGGGGCCCAACGGAGCGGGAAAGAGCACCCTGCTGAATATTCTCACCGGCAACCTGAGTGCCACCTCGGGGCGGGTCCTGCTGGATGGGGAGGATGTGGTCCGCCTGGGGCGCCGGTTCCGCGCCCGGCTGGGTTACATGCCCCAGCAGCAGACCCTCTATCCGGGCTTTTCCTGTGAGAGCTTCCTGTACTATATGGCCTCGTTGCGGGATATGCCGGCAAGGCGGGCCAGAAAGCGCATTGATCTGCTGCTGGGTCTGCTGGGGCTGGCGGATGTCCGCCGGCAGCCCACCCGGTCCCTGTCCGGCGGTATGAAGCAGCGGCTGCTGCTGGCCCAGGCCATGCTGGACGATCCGGATATCCTGGTGCTGGACGAACCCACCGCCGGGCTGGACCCCAGGCAGCGGATCGCCGTGCGCAACCTGATCGCCGATGCCGCCCTGCACAAGATTGTACTGCTCTCCACCCACGTGGTGCCCGATGTGGAGTACATAGCCCGGGAACTGGTGCTGATCGGGGACGGCGCGGTGTTGATTCAGGACAGCCCCCAGGCCCTGTGCGCGGCCATGGCGGGCAAGGTGTGGGAGGTGGAGACGCCGGAGGAAGGGCTGGACGAGGCGCGGACGTTTGGCCTGGTGAGCTCCCTGCGGCGCAGTGGAGACGGGGTAGCGGTGCGGCTCATCGCGGAAGAGAAGCCCCCCTTGCCCTGCCGGGAGGTGGAGCCTTCCCTGGAGGACGTCTACCTCCATACCTTTGGAGATGAGGGCGGCCTATGAAATGGGAGATCAAAAAACTGCTGGGTACACGGATGCTGCTTTTGCTGACGGTGCTGCTGGTGTGCGCCAACGCCATCCTCTTTGCCGGCCACGGGGACGATCTGGAGCTGGGCCTGATCCGGCAGATGTATGAGCAGCGGGAGGAGAAAGAGCTGGCTGCGTCGCGGGATCAGCTGGAGGAGCGGGTCATCCGGGGGGATGAACCCTATGACAGCAGCCTGTTCACGGGGGACATCTACCGGGAGCTGTCCCTGGTGGAGGAGACCCTGGCCCGGAGGGAGGCTGTGGAGCAGTTTCCAGAGACCATCGGGGAGCTCCGTGGCCAGGCCCAGGCGAAACTGCGCAGCGGCCTGTTCGGGGCGGAGGACAGCTTTGAGGCGCGGTCCCTGCGCCTGACGGACAGCGTGTACGCCACGGTGCAGCAGGCACGGCCTCAGATGTGTTGGTTCGGCGGGGTGGAGGCCCTGCTGGACTACCGGGTGGCGGATGTCTTTGCTGTGCTGCTGCTACTGGCGGCGGTGTTTCTTCTGTTCTCCCAGGAGCGGGAGCAGGGGACGCTGTGCCTGCTCCGGCCCACCAGACGAGGGCATGGCCGGCTGTATGCTCAAAAATGCCTGGCGGTGCTGTGCACCTGCCTGTTCCTCTGGGCGGTTTTGTACGGCGGCTGCCTGGCTGTTGCCGCGTGCGCTTACGGGCTGGGGGACCTGTCTGCGCCGGTGCAGTCTGTGTATGGACTGACCACCTGCCCGTATCTGTTGAGTGTGGGGGAATTTCTTCTCCTGTTCGGTCTGATGAAGCTGCTGTGGCTGGCCGCTCTGGCTGGCATGCTCACGGCGCTTTCCAACCTGCTGTCCACGGCCTATGCCCTGACCGCGGCAGCGGCGCTGTCTGTCCTGTCCCTGGGGCTGGGCGCACTGCCGGATAACCTGCCCCGGTGTCTGAACCTGCTGGCCGCGGAGGATACGGCGGCCCTGTTTGATGGGCTGCTGTTTCTCGATTTCCCCGGCGGGCCGCTGGTCCGGCTCCACGCCGTTCTGATCCTGTGCGCGGCGCTGCTGATGGTGGGCTTTGGCGGCGGTCTGGCGCTGTTTTTCCGCCGGGACGCGGTGAGCGCGGCGCGCAGGAGCTGGAAGGGGCCGGCAATGGGGCGGCACACCCACCCCAGCCTCCACGAGTGGCGCAAGCTGCTGCTGTCTCACGGCGCGCTGGCGGTGCTGGCGCTGCTGGTGGGAGTGCAGATTTTCACCTACCGGGACTACAGCGTGATACATACCACACAGGATCTGATGTATCAGCGGTACAGCGCGGCGCTGTCCGGCGAGCCCAGCGGGGAGAAGAAGGCCTATCTGGAGATGGAGGCGGCCCGGCTGGCGGGGCTGCGGGAGGAGTACGACGCGCTGATGTCCGCGTCGCCGGAAAACGCCGGGGGCGGCTATGGGAACAACCTGGCCCAGCAGCTGCAGGCCCAGCGGCCCTTTGAGGAGGCCCGGGCGCAGTATGAGGGGCTGAAACCCGGACAGAGCTATGTCTGTGCCATCCCCTACGAGGCGCTGTATGACGCCGGGGGCCGCAGTGCGGACCGGACGGATCTGGCCAAGCTGATGGCGGTCTTGTCCCTGACGCTGCCGTTTTTCTTCGGCATGGAGCGGGAGAGCGGGGTATGGATACTGATCCGGTCTGCCGGAGCCGGCCGGACGGTATCCCGGCGCAAACGGGCGGCCGCCTGGCTCTTTGCCCTGGTAATGATGCTGGCGGCCTATCTGCCCCGTCTTCTGGCGGTGGGGAAAGAGGTGGGGCTGCCGGAGCTGGTGGTCCGCGCCAACAGCCTGGCGCTGTTCGCCTCGCTGCCTAATGTTCTGCCCCTGTGGGGGGTGCTTGTCCTGACTATGGTGGTGCGGGGCGCCCTGGCAGTGGGCGGCGCGGCTGCCATCGAGCTGCTCTCGGCGAGGATCAAGTCCAGCCTGATCTGCGTTCTGGGGAGCATCCTGATTCTGGTGGGGCTGGTGTGGCTGACTGGCGGCTTGCTTTAGAAGCGGCATCGTCTCTGGTGTGGAAGTGTATCTGAGATTTGTATCAATCTGAACCAACTTCTGCCCGGTGCGTGAATCCAAAGGTCTAAGATAAAGCTGCCGCTTGGTTGAAAAAACGTAAAAAGAGCGGTGCGAACAATAAGAACTGACCGCGGGAGGAGCCAAATGTGATCCTCCCGCGGTGCCATGTCTGCTCTTTGAAATTGCTTTTGTGAAGAAAACTGAGGCTTCGTGCATGATAGTGGAAACGCATCCCGGTTGCCAGGCACCCGCATGCAGCGCTTATAGATTCTGAGCCG
>CALWXG010000071.1 GCA_944385435.1 uncultured Oscillospiraceae bacterium | reverse complement strand
CTTCAGATTTCTCATTTCGGATGTTCCTCCTTATCATTTTTCCCCGAAAAGTTCCGTCTCGAGAAGATGAGCCATCTGCTTACCAGACATCATAAGCACACGGTTCCCCTCCCACGACGGCTTCAGGGTACTGTGATTATATCGGTTGTCCGCCCGAAATGTCAATCTCTTCTGCCCATCTGTAACATAAGTGTAACAAAGCGAAACACAGGTGAAACACTCCGATTTGAGTACTTTTCGTACATTTTTCTAAGGGAAACCAGGGATTTGAGGGGCGTGTTCCGCCGTTTTTGACAGGAAGCGCGCCCCGGGCGCAGTCCACCCTCACGCCCGTATGTTACAAGGGGTGTAATGTTGCCCGCGGCGGTGCAACCTCTCTTCCCGGCCGGGCGGAAGGACCCCTCCGGGGCGCTTTTTTGATCCAAAGCGCCGAAAAAGCGGGGAGAAGGATCAGCCCTCTCCCCGTTTTTCACCAAAATACTCCTCCAGCACCTCCCACTCGGAGAAGTGCCGCCGTATCCCCTGGGTTTCGATATACTGCTCGTGGCCCTTTCCCAGCAGGGCCAAGATGTCCCCCGGCCGGGCCAGGTCCAGGGCGAAGCGGATGGCCTGCCGCCGGTCCGGGAGGATGGTGCAGGGGATAGCCCCCCGGATGGCCCGGGCGATCTGGAGGCAGATGACCTCCGCCGGTTCGCTGCGGGGGTTATCCTCGGTGAGCACGGCGAAGTCCGCCCCCTGGGCCGCCGCCCGGCCCAGGTCCGCCCGGCGCATGGGCGGTCGGTCGCCTCCCGCGCCGAACACGGTGATGATCCGGTTGTGGGGATATCCGGCCAGTTCTGCCAGCAGTGCGCGCATGCTCTCACCGTTGTGGGCATAGTCAATGAGGACGGTGACGCCGTTTTGAGTAGGAAACCGCTCTGTCCGCCCTGGCACGCAAACGCGGGCCAGCCCCTCCCGGATGGCGGCGTCCTCCACCCCCAGCGCCCGGCACACGGTCAGGGCGGCCAGGGCATTTCTGGCGTTGAACCGTCCCGGCATGGGAATGCGGTAGGGCTCGCCGGTGCCGGCCACAGACAGCAGGGTAGCCAGTGCCTGCGCCCCGTCCGGGGCGACGGAGACGCAGCACATCCGGGCAGTTTTCCCTTCTCCAAAGGTGATCACTGGGATGCCGTCAGGGATCTGCCCGGCGATGACAGGCCAATTAGGGTCGTCGGCGTTTCCCACTGCCAGTCTGCACTGGCGGAACAGGGCGGCTTTGCAGGCGCGGTATTCGTCGAAGTCGGCATGCTCTCCTGCCCCGATATGGTCTGGGGTGAGGTTGAGGAACACCGCAGCATCGAACACAATGTCCGCCACACGCCCCAGCTTCATGGCCTGGGAAGACACCTCCAGTACCGCGTGGGTACAGCCCTCATCCGCCATGTTCCGCAGTATGCGGTGGAGAGTTACCGGTTCCGGAGTTGTGTTTCCGGTTTCCTCCAGCAGGGCGCCACCCACAAAGGCGCCCAGGGTGCCGATCATGCCCGTTTTGTGTCCGTCAGCCTGGAGAATGTCCCGGATCATGTGGGCGGTGGTGGTCTTGCCCTTGGTGCCGGTGACGGCTATAGTCACCAGGTCCCGGTCCGGATGGCAGTAGAACTCTCCGGCCAGCTGGGCCAGGCTCTCCCTGGGATTGGATACGGTCACCGAGGGCAGTTCTGTCTCCAGCGGTGCTCCGGCCAGCACTGCCGCCGCACCGTTAGCTTCCGCTTCCCGGAGAAACTGTGTTCCGTCCTGCCGAGCGCCGGGCAGGGCAGCAAAAAGCATGCCGGGTTTTACCTGCCGGGAGTCGCAGGTCAGGCCGATGATCTCCGGATTCTCCGGCGGACAGGGCAGGTTCAGGGATGTGAGCAGACGGGACAACTTCATGGGTAGCGCTCCTCTCCAGATGGCTGACCCAGTCTATGCAGTCCGGTTTGAAGGGGTTCCGCTGCTTTTTATGTGGCTGTTTTGTAAAAAAGATGCCGTTCCTCATCCCAAGCGGGAAAAGGAACGGCATATGTGTATATCAAAGGATCAGGCTCCGGTCATGGCCTGTGGTTGCTCCGGTTCCTGCGTCCGAGCCGCAGCAGTCCGCCGGACGTCGTACTCCCGGAGAAAAGTCTGGGCGTACTCCACGTCGGAGGGGGTATCGATGTATTCAATCCCCCGCTTCTGCCGGGTCTCCGCCCCCTTGCCGGTGATGAGCAGCACGGAAGGAACCTCACAGCTCATTACTGCTTGGCGGATGGCCTCGCCGCGGTTGGGCTGGATCTCGTAGGCGCAGCCCTGGGCGGCCACGTGGCCGGCGATCTCCCGGCAGATGGACAGGGTGTCCTCCTCGCCGGAGTCCTCCTCGGTGAGCACCACCAGGTCAGAGTATTTTCCGGACACCTCTCCCAGATCCCGGCGGCGGTCAAAGGCCTTTTTCCCGGGGCAGCCGAAAACGGTGACGATGCGCCGGCCGGGGTACTCCGCCTGGACGGACTGGAACAGGGTCTCAAAGCTCATGCGGTTGTGGGCGTAGTCCACAATGGCGGTAACTGCCCCGTCAACGTTGGTGTAGACCTCCATCCGGCCGGGCACCCGCGCTTTCTCCAACCCGGCGTAAACGGCATCTTCCGGAATACCCAGTCCCCGGCAGATGGCAATGGCGGCCAAAGCATTCTCCACGTTGAACAGCCCCGGCATGGTCAGCCGGAAATCCCGGTCCAGCGCAGCGGTTTTCACGTGGAAAAGGATATCGTGGCCCTCCTTGCGGACTGCGCTGCCGTACACATCGGCGGCGGGATTTTTCCGTGAGAAGGTGAGCACATTAGGACAGTCGTGCCGGGCAGCAGCGAGGGCTTCGTCAGCGTAGTCGCAGTCCAGATTGACGCAGGAGAAGCCTGCCTGAGCAAAGATCTTCAGCTTGGAGTGAAAGTAGTCTTCAAAATTCGGGTGTTCCACCGGGGAGATGTGGTCCCGGCCGATATTCAGGAAGCAGGCTCCAGCAAACTGGGTGCCCAGAGTGCGGTGGTACTTCAGGGCCTGACTGGACACTTCCATCACCAGGCAGCCCAGGCCGGAGGCCAGTGCATTGGCAAAGTGTTTCTGCAGCTCCAGAGGTTCCGGTGTGGTGAGGTGGGACTCAAAGTTCTCCACCCCGTCGAAGGTGTCAATGGAGGAGATCACCCCGCAGGAGCTGCCCTTGGAAGCCAGATACTCATCCAGGATATACTTTAAATAATATGTGGTGGACGATTTACCCTTGGTGCCGGTGACCCCGATCACCGGCAGGCGCCGGGAGGGGTCGTTATAGTACATTACCGCCAGCCGGGCCATGGCCCGGCGCAGGTCGGACACCAGGATGCAGGGCAGCTCCACCTGGGGATAAGGCGTTTCGCTCACATAGGCGAAGGCCCCCAGCCGGGCGGCGTCCGCCAGAAACTCCGGTTTGAAATGGGCCCCTTTGCAGAGAAACAGGGTGCCGGGCACCACGTCCCGGGAGTCGCAGGACACCAGCTCCACCGGGCGCTGCAGATCCAGCCCTGCGGGCAGGGGCGCGGCCAGCACGCCCTCCCGGTCCAGAAGGGCGCAGTATTCGTTCAGAGGATAGAGATTCAACTTCACGGCATGTCACCTCGCGGTTTCTCAGATGGTGCGCAGGGGATACCCGCACAAGGTCACCGCCCGCTCCGCCAGCACCGCCATGGCGTCCAGGTAAAAGGGCGGCAGGTTGTGGTAGGTGGAGAAGACGGACAGCTCAGTGCAGGCCAGGATGGCGCAGTCGCAGCCCGCCCGGCGGATGGACCGGTCGATCTGGGCAAACTTCTCCCGGCTGCCCTGCTCCCCCTGCTTGATCTCGTCGTAGATGATGGACATCACCAGCTTCTGGCTCTCCGGATCGGGGGCCACCGCCTCCATTCCCACCGCGGCGCACTCCTTCTGGTACAGGCCGGTCTGGATGGTGCCGTCGGTGGCCAGGATGCCGGGCCGCTTTTTCCCCTGCCTAGCCAGCTCCCGGGCGGTCTCCCGGATCATGTGGAGGATGGGCACCTCCACCTCCCCCTGGAGCCGGTCCACGAAGTAGTGGGAGGTGTTGCAGGGGATGGCGATGGCGGTGCAGCCGCAGCGGGCCAGCAGTCTGGCGTCCCCCAGCAGCCGCTGGTACAGCTCCTCCGTCTCCCCGGAGAGGATGGCCCGGGTGCGGTCGGGCACCTTGGTGTCGGACAGGATGAGGGCGGGCAGGTGGTCCTGATCCCGGACGGCGTCGGTGCGGTCCAGCACAAACTGGTAGAATACCTGGGTGGCCTGGGGACCCATGCCCCCCAGCACTCCTAATTTCTGCTCCATACGTTCTCCTTTACCCCTGGGGCTTCTCGTTGTGCCGGTAAAAGCGCACATAGGTTCCGATGTGGTTCTTCCAGATGCGCCAGATCCGCCTGGCGGTGTAGTCCGGCCGGTACTCCATGGAGTGGTGGTCGGTGCCCTTGCGGAACAGCTTCTTCATCCGGGCGTGGTAGGACCTGGGGATGAAGGTGAGGGCCAGCCGCCGGGGGATCATCCGCCAGATGGTCTCCCGGTCCACCACGGTGAGGGGCAGGTCCTTCCCCTCCAGCAGGTCGCCCACCAGATAACGGGCGATGTTTGCCCCCGCTCCGGTGACATAGTAGTTGCTGCGGCCCTGGCGGCAGTTGATCTCAAAGGCCTTGTACTTCCCGTCCCTCTGGTCGAACTTGATGTCGAAGTTGGAGAAGCCCACGTACCCCAGATCCTCCAGCATGGCCCGGATCCGGTCGCACAGGGCCTGGTCGTGCTCGGTGATGATGACGGCGTGGTTGCCGATGCCGTGGGGGGAGTGCTCCTCCAGCAGTACGTGGCCCAGACACATCATCTTCACCTTGCCGTGGGTGTCGGAGTAGTTGGTGAGCACCCGCATATAGGTGTCGTCCCCGGGGATGAACTCCTGGAGGATCATCTTGCCGGGGTAGCCGGCGGCGTACACCTCATCCAGGGCGGAGAGCAGCTCCTCCCGGCTCTGGCACAGGTACACCTTCTTCAGCTCGTTGTGCCCCGTGGCCCAGTAGGCCACGCCGTCGGCGGGCTTGGCGATATAGGGGGGCTGCCAGGGCAGGGTGAAGTCGTGGCCCATGGCCCCGTCGTAGACAAAGGTGGCCGGGTGATCGATGCCGTACCGGTCGCACAGGGCGTAGAACTCTTCCTTGTTGGTCAGCTGGTCCAGCATCTCCCCGCTGATGTAGTTGCACTTCACATTGGCGGGGAACCGGTCCTTCAGATGGGCGGCCAGCTTCACATAGCTGTCCCCGCAGCCGATGACCAGCACCGTCCGGTCCCGGTACTCCCGGGCCACCGTGTTCACGTTGCGCAGGAAGGTCTCCGCGTCCTCGTTGTCCACGCAGGGCCGGTAGTCGATGATGGAGCTGTAGGCGCAGGGGAAGGAGATATATTTGCCGTAGGCAATGCTCTTGACCCCGTAGGCCTCGTGGAAGGCCCGGGCAACGCTGTACACGTTGATATCGCCGCCGAAGAGCAGCGGCTGGAACGCGGGGGTGGACATATCGTGCATCATGCTCCTCGTATCATAGTTTCACAGCAGTGGATGGCAAACTCTCAAGGGGGCATCCGCGGAAGCGCTCCGCGGATGCCCCTACATTATATTATAGAATTTCCCTCTGTCAAGCCTCAGCCTCCGGCCCGCTTCACCAGGAAGACGCCGGAGATCTGGGCCAGCTTGTTGATGACGCCGGTGAGCTCCCCCTTGTCCCTGACGGACAGCTCCAGGGACACCAGGGCATAGCCGTCGGGCTGGCTGCGGGCGGAGAGGTTGTTCACCTTCACCTTCTGGGTGGACAGGGCCATGGCCACGTCCAGGGCCAGCCCGTCCCGGTCCTTGGCGGAGATCTCCAGGGAGGTGCGGTAGGTGGCCGTCTCGCCCTCCACCCAGGACACGTTGACCCAGCGGCCCGCTTCCTCCGGCTTGCGCCGGGCCGGGTCGGCGTTGGGGCAGTCGGCCCGGTGGATGGACACGCCGTAGCCCCGGGTGATGAAGCCCACCACCGGATCGCCGGGGACGGGGGTACAGCACTTGGCGAACTTCACCATGCAGTTGTCCAGCCCCTCCACGATGATGCCGCTCTCCGAGTGGCGGGGGCGGCCGGCGGGAGGCGGCTGCAGCTTGGCGTTGGCGGGGAAGATGGTCTCACCGGCGTTCAGGTTGGCCTGCAGGGCCTGACGCTCGGCGTTCTGCCGCTCCAGACGGCCCAGCCGGGTCATCTCCTCCTTGATCCGGACCACCGCCTTCTGGGCGGACATGCCGCCGTAGCCGATGGCGGCGTACAGCTCATCCAGGGAGTTGAAGCGCACCCGCTTGAGCAGGGTGTCCAGCAGGTCCTGGGTGGCGGTGATGGCGGCCATGGTCAGGCCCATGTGCTTCAGCTCCGCCTCAAAGGCCGCCCGGCCGGTGGCGATGTTCTCCTCCCGGCGCTCCTTCTTGAACCACTGGCGGATCTTGTTGCGGGCCTCGTTGGACTTGCAGATGTTCATCCAGTCCCGGCTGGGGCCCTTGGCGGTCTTGGAGGTGATGATCTCCACGATGTCGCCGTTTTTCAACGGGGTGTCGTAGGTGACGATGCGCCCGTTCACCCGGGCGCCCGTCATGGAGTTGCCCACGGCGGAGTGAATGGAATAGGCGAAGTCGATGGGGGTGGCCCCTGCGGGCAGGCTCTTCACGTCCCCGTTGGGGGTGAAGACGAACACCTCGTCGGCGAACATGTCCACCTTCAGGGTGCGGACAAATTCGTCCGGGTCGGTGTCCTGCTGGCTCTCCAGCAGCTTGCGCACCCACTCAAACTCCTTCTCCGTGCCCAGCCTGCTGTTGGCCATGCCCTGCTTGTACTTCCAGTGGGCGGCCACGCCGTATTCCGCGGTCTGGTGCATCTCCCAGGTGCGGATCTGCACCTCGAAGGGGATGCCCTCTCCGCCGATGACGGTGGTGTGCAGGGACTGATAGCCGTTGGGTTTCGGGGTGCTGATATAGTCCTTGAACCGGCCCAGCACCGGCTTGAACATGTCGTGGATGCAGCCCAGCACGTTGTAGCAGGCGGACACGTCCGCCACAATGACCCGGAAGGCGTAGATGTCGAAGATTTCCTTGATGGTCTTGCTCTGGGCGTACATCTTCCGGTAGATGGAGTAGATGTGCTTGAGCCGGCCGTAGACGGTGCACTGGATCCCCTCCTGGGCCAGACGCTCCTCGATCTGCTTCTGCATCCGGGCCAGGAACTCGGAGTTCTCCGTGGTCAGGGCATCCAGCTCCTGCTGGACCTCCCGGTAGCCGATGGGGTCCAGATACTGCAGGGACAGGTCCTCCAGCTCCCACTTCAGCCTCTGCATGCCCAGCCGGTGGGCAATGGGGGCGTAGATCTCCATGGTCTCCAGGGATTTTTCCTTCTGCTTGCGCTCGGACTGGAACTGGAGGGTGCGCATGTTGTGCAGCCGGTCGCACAGCTTGATGAGGATCACCCGCACGTCATTGGCCATGGCCATGAACATCTTGCGCAGGTTCTCCATCTGCTCCTCCTCTTTGGAGGTGTACTGCATCCGGGTCAGCTTGGTGACCCCCTCCACCAGATTGGCCACCGTGGTGCCGAACTGCTTGGCGATGTCGTCGTGGGTGGAGTCGGTGTCCTCAATGCAGTCGTGGAGCAGGGCGGCGATGATGGAGTCCAGATCCAGATCCAGCTCCGCCACAATCTCAGCCACCGCAATGGGGTGGGTGATATAGGGCTCGCCACTCTTGCGCAGCTGAGCTCCGTGGTGCCGGTCGGCGTATTCAAAGGCTGCCCGGAGCCTCAGGACGCTGGCATTCGGATTGTTTTCCAGCACCCGCTGTTCCAGATGTTCGTACCGCGTCTCAATGTCCTGACGCACCTGCATCTCATCCATGGCGGTACCTCCTCTCTCACATTCGTCGCTCACCGCTGGGGCCCCAGAATGGACCGCAGCTGTTTCATCATTTCCGCCTGTTCCAGATCCACCTTGCCCTGCCGGGGCTGGATCCGGACGGAGACGGTCTCTCCGGAAACATTGATCTGAATCAGCCCCCGCTCATCCATCACATGCAGGCAGACCAGGGTTTTTCCATAGGAGCAGTGGTTATTGTGGCCCCTCGCTCCGTGGCGCACCAGCTGGTCCAGACGGGACACAGCAGAGCCGGAGGCGCAGCTGTGCTCCAGAAACCGCCACAGCTGGGCAAAATCCTGTCGGTCCGGAAGCAGCAAAGAGGCCTCCCACCGGGAGAGCAGCTCCCCCTCCCGCAGACGGCGGAACAATTTCCGTTCCAGCTGCGCCCGGGTGGGGGCAGGGCGCAGATCACACAGCTGGAGCTGTACCGTGCGGCTGTTTCGGTACTCATTGATCTGGAGATGAAAAGCCAGGTCCACCCGATCCCCTTGGGAAATGCCGCAGTCCGCGGTGTTGGCGGAAAAGAAGATGGCATCCAGCACGGCTCCGTCCCGCCGCACCTTCATCTTCAGGTGGCGGCCGCCCCCCACATCGGTGCAGGAGAGCACGCAGGCTGAGCGCAGCAGGAACACCGGCTTGGGGTTGCCGGAACCGAAGGGCTCCAGCAGGGCCAGGGCGTCCACGTCCTGACAGCTGAGCCCGGCACAGTTATCCAGCTCCACATCGATGTCCAGGGAGTTTACCATGGGCTCCCCGTGGGCATAGCCGGACACCAGCCGGGCCATGGCTGTCCGGAAGGCGGGGATGTTCTCCTCCCGGATGCTGAATCCAGCGGCCAACTCATGCCCCCCGTATTCCTCCAGCAGGGGCGCACACTGCTCCAGGGCGGCAAACAGGTTGAAGCCGCCGAAAGAGCGGCAAGAACCTTTTCCCTTCCCGTGGTCCAGGCTGATCATAAAGGCGGGGCAGGCATACTTTTCCGCCAAACGGGAGGCCACAATGCCCACCACCCCCTGATGCCAGCCCTCTCCGGCCATCACAATCACCGGGGCGGCCAGCTGGGGCTTTCTGGTCAGCAGAGAGTCGCACTGCTCATAGATATCCAGTTCGATGGCCTGGCGCTTCCGGTTCAGCTCGCACAGCTCCAGCGCCAGGGCCTGGCCCCGCTCCTCGCTCCGGGTGAGCAGCAGTTCCAGGGCCACCCCCACCTGTTCCATCCGGCCCGCCGCGTTGATCCGGGGGGCCAGGCCGTAGCCGATGGTGACTGCGGTGGGGATCTTGCCCGCCTCGCACCCCGCCTCATGGAGCAGGGCCCGCAGGCCGGGCCGTCTGGTATGGGACAGCAGGGCCAGCCCCAGCCGGACCAGAGCCCGGTTTTCGTCGGTGAGCTGCATCACATCGGCCACAGTGCCGATGGCGGCCAGCTCGCCGTAATGGTGCAGCACCTGTTCCCGCTGATGTTCCGGCGCCAGGGCCAGGGCCAGCTTCAGCGCCACCCCCACTCCGGCCAGTTCCTTGAAGGGATAGGGGCAGTCCTGGCGGCGGGGATCCACCACCGCCTGCGCCCGGGGCAGCTCCCCCTTGCACTGGTGGTGGTCTGTGATCACCACATCCACCCCCAGACTGCGGGCGTATTCCACCTCCTGCACCGCGGTGATGCCGCAGTCCACGGTGATGATCAGCCGGGCGCCGGCCTGATGGAGCGCGTCGATGGCGCCAGTGTTCAGCCCGTAGCCCTCCTCAATGCGGTCCGGGATATAGCTGATGGCCCGGGCACCCAGGTCCCGGAGAAACTCCAGCAGCAGGCAGGTGGAGGTGATGCCGTCCACGTCGTAATCCCCGTAGACGGCAATGACCTCGTTCCCGTCCAGAGCACGGCGGATCCGCGCCACCGCCCGGTCCATATCCCGCAGCAGAAACGGATCCCGCAGGAGCACCGGCGTCTCCGCCAGGAACCCCGCCGCCTTCTCCGGCGTGTCCAGACCCCGGGCGCAGAGCACCGCGGCGCACAGCGGAGGCAGGCCTGCCCGCTCCATCCGGCGCAGGACATCCAGCGAGGGCGCCCGGCTCAGATTCCACTGTTCGTATTTCATAAGTTCAACCTCTGAAGAAAGATAAAAAATTAGTTTTATTATAGCAAACCTGGCCTGTACTTTCAACCGGCCTTCCCAAGGCGAACTGCCCAAATTTCACAAAAAACTTCCCCTTTTGCCTTGGAACAGGCGTTTGACAAACCGGCTGACTTGTGGTAGAATATCTGTGTAAAAAATGCGCTCTGGGAAGGAGACTGCTTTATGAGCAAATTATCCCCCAAACAACAGCAAATCTATGACTTTATCCTGTCCTTTTCGGACGAGCACGGTTATCCCCCTTCCGTGCGGGAAATTGCCCACGCAGTCAATCTCCGCTCTCCTTCCACCGTTCATTTTCATCTGAAGGGGCTGCGGGAAGCGGGGGTCATCTCCCAGACGGAGGGCAAGACCCGGGCCATCACCATCACGGACGGCTCCCACAACCGCCGGAACCAAGTCCCCCTGCTGGGCTCCGTGGCCGCCGGCACCCCCATCCTGGCAGAGGAGTGCATCGAGGAGTACCTCACTTTTGACACCCACGGCCGGGTGGGCGAGCACTTCGCCCTGCGGGTCCGGGGCGAGTCCATGATTGAGGCGGGGATCCTGCCCGGGGATCTGGTGGTGGTCCACCAGCAGCATGAGGTCAACAACGGGGACATCGTGGTCGCCCTGTTCGAGGATGAGGCCACGGTCAAGACCTTCCGCATGGAGAAGGGCCATATCTGGCTGTATCCGGAAAACTCCAGCCCGGAGTACCAGCCCATCGACGGCGAGGGCTGCCGGATTCTGGGCCGGGTGGTGGCGGTCATCCGCAGGTACTGACCTGCTTTCCGTCGCTTTGCCCAAAGGTTCCCACTGCGCCGGCCGCATATTTTACATCATTCCAGAGAAGCGTACTGTGAAAATCTCGCAGTGCGCTTTTCTTTTGCCCGCCGTTGTGGTATCATAACCTCAACTCTGTAATGCGCTAAAGCGAGGGACCTGATATGCGAATTGTTGTAAAGGTGGGCACATCCACCCTGGCCTACGCCACCGGGCGGCTGAATATCCGTCACGTGGAGGAACTGGTCAAGACGCTCTCCGATCTGAAAAACGCCGGCCACGAGCTGATTCTGGTATCCTCCGGCGCCATCGGCATGGGGGTGGGCAAGCTGAACCTGCCGGGCAAGCCGTCCGACATGCCCACCAAGCAGGCCGCCGCCGCGGTGGGGCAGTGTGAGCTGATGTATACGTACGACCGCCTGTTCTCCCAGTTCAACCACACGGTGGCCCAGCTGCTGCTCACCGGAGAGGACATCGACCACGAGGACCGCAGGCATAATTTTGAGAATACCCTGCGCCGGCTGCTGGAGCTGGGCGTACTGCCCATCGTCAACGAAAACGACACCGTGGCCACAGCGGAGATCTCCGTGGGAGACAACGACACACTGGGGGCGGTGGTGGCGTGCAGCGCCCAGGCGGAGCTCCTGGTGCTGCTGTCCGATATTGAAGGGCTTTATACCGCAGACCCCCACCGGAACCCCGACGCCTCCCTGATTCCCGTGGTGAAGGAGATCACCCCGGAGATTCTCTCCCTGGCCGGCTGCGCCGGCAGCGCCCTGGCCACCGGAGGTATGACCACCAAACTCCGGGCGGCTCAGATGGCCACAGAAAAGGGGTGCGATATGGTGATTGCCAACGGAGCCCGGCCAGAAGTGCTCTATGCTATTGTGGCAGGTCAGCCGGTGGGCACCCGCTTTGTTGCCAGGCACTGAGCCCGGCATCAAGACGCCGCGTCTGTCCGGACGGATCCATTTTATTATTAAGGTAGTGAGACAGTCAGGAAACCAGCCTTCAAGGCTGAACATGAGGAGGGATTGCCTATGACGACCACACAGGGATTGCTGCATCGGGCACAGGGCGCCAAGCGCGCCATCGCCCTGGCCAGCACGGAGCAGAAAAATCAGGCGCTGCTGGCAATGGCCGACGCTCTGGAGCAGCACACGGAAGAAATTCTGATTGCCAACGAGCAGGATCTGACTGCCGCCCGGGGGACGGTATCCGATGTGATGCTGGACCGCCTGGCTCTGAGCGCCCAGCGGATCCAGGGGATGGCGGCCGGCATCCGGGAGGTTGCCGAACTGCCTGATCCGGTGGGACAGGTGCTGCGCCGGGTGGATCGCCCCAACGGGCTGGTCATTGAAAAGACCGCAGTGCCCATGGGCGTTATCGCCATCATCTATGAGAGCCGGCCCAATGTGACCTCCGATGCGGCGGCGCTGGCCCTGAAGGCGGGGTCTGCCTGTGTGCTGCGCGGAGGCAAGGAAGCACACCGGTCAGCCGACGCGATTGTCCACGTACTGCGGACAGGTTTGGCCTCAGCAGGGCTGCCGGAAGATGCTGTGGTGCTGGTAGAAGATACCACCCGTCAATCCTCCACTGAGTTGATGACAGCCCGGGGTCTGGTCGACCTTCTCATCCCCCGGGGGGGTGCCGGATTGATCCGGGCATGCGTGGAAAATGCCTCTGTTCCCGTCATCCAGACCGGTACCGGCATCTGCCATATCTACGTGGATGAGGCGGCTGATCTGGCCATGGCACTGGACATTGTGGAGAACGCAAAGTGCAGCCGGCCCAGTGTCTGCAACGCCGCAGAGGTGTGCCTGGTGCACCGCAAAATCGCACAACAGTTCCTCCCAGAGCTCAAAAAAAGACTGGTGGACCAGCGAAAAGAAGCGGGCACTGTTCCTGTGGAATTCAGACTGGATCCGGATGCAAACGCCATTATTTCCGGGAAAACAGCCGGAAAAGATGACTTTGACACAGAATTTTTGGACTACATTCTGGCCGTCAAAATCGTGGATGGCGTGGAAGATGCCATCGCTCACATTGCCGCGCATTCCACAGGCCACTCCGAATCCATCGTCACGGAAAATGAAAATTCGGCGCAAAAATTTCTTGCTTCTGTGGACAGCGCGGCCGTCTATTGGAACGCTTCCACGCGCTTTACAGACGGTGGAGAATTTGGTCTGGGATGCGAAATGGGAATCTCTACACAGCGTCTTCACGCCCGTGGTCCGATGGGTTTGGCGGAGCTTTGCACCTATAAATATATTGTAAAAGGTTCCGGACAAATCCGATAAAGTAAATATATTCTTTATTATTCCAGCTGCAACCCAAATATGGGTTGCAGCTGGAATTTTTTGCGCGTTAAGGACAAGAAGATGGCTCATCTTCTCGAG
>CALWXG010000070.1 GCA_944385435.1 uncultured Oscillospiraceae bacterium | reverse complement strand
TAGTTGGTGCAGTAGGGCTCGGACACCGCCATGGCTGCGGTGACCTCATCGTTGATGGTCATGCCGTTCCACACGCAATCGATGGTCTTGGAGTCCAGCTCCTGGACCTTGTAGTCCCAGGTGATCTCCTGGAACTCCACATTCACCCCCAGGCTCTCGGCAAAGGCCTTGGCCATATCCGCGTCAAAGCCGATCCACTCGTCGCTGCCGGCCTCCTTGTAGTCCATGGGGGCAAAATTGGTGATGCCCACATACAGGGTGCCCTGCTCCTGGACATAGGCCAGGTCGCTCTCGGCGTCGCCGGCGTCGTCGCTCTCCTGCACGTCCTGGGACTGGGCGGGGGCGGCGCTGTTGGCGGGGTCGTCCCCGGCAGGGGTGTTCTGATCTTGGGTGTCGTTGTTCCCGCCGCAGGCGGCCAGGGACAGGCTCAGGCACAGGCACAGGGCAAGAATCAAGGCAAGCAATTTTTTCATGTTCTTTTCCTCCAAACGATACTCTTGCCGGCTGTCCCGGCAAGTCATGTGATATTTTAGCATGGTAGCACGTTAAAGTAAAGAGTTATTTTTTCCGCCCGGAAAAACCCCCGCAGGCGCAAAGGCCTGCGGGGGTTCCCGTCAGACTCCCGCGGTGGGAGTCCGTGTGTTCAGTTCAGCTCTTCCGGGAGGAAGGACTCAGAGGGCAGCAAGTTGCTCAGGGCAATCAGCACCGGATCGAATCCGCCCGGCCGGTAGGCCACCCGGGGCGTGTCCAGCTGGCTGGAGGGGCCGTGCAGCCGGATGGGCAGGGTCGCAGCCAGGGTCACACCCCCCTCGGCCGCATACTCCTCCACCAGGCTTCCGCCGTGGAGCTGCGCGATCCGCCTGGCCAGAGGGATCTCCCACCTGCGGGTCTCATCCCCCTCCCAATCCGCCTGATCCGGGGAGAGGGCGGTCCCCCGCACGGTAAAGCAGGCGTTGTCGTCACATTGGGTCAGCGTCAAGGAGATCTCATGCTCCGGCATGGCCACCGTACAGATCAGCTCCAGAAGCATCTGGCGCACCAGCGGTTCATCCACGTTGGCAAGCAGGATCTTCGGCCCCTCATACCGCAGCGTGACATGGGCCCGCTGGAGCACGCCCTGAATCCGCCGGCTCAGTTCCAGCGTCCACGGCCCCAGGTCAACCGGGGAGGGAAACTGCCGGATCTCATCCTCGTCCGTCAGTCTGCTCATCAGTTCCATACGTCCCACAATGCGAAGCATCCTGCATATGCTCTGATTGACCACGGCCAGATAGGCATGCGCCCGCTCTCCGTCTGCCAGCCGCTCCAGCACCTGGCTGGCCGCGGTGATATGGGCCAGCTGCATCCGCAGTTCCGAAGCCGTTCCGGCAACGCTTTCCGCCAGCTTTTCTCGATCCATGCTGTGACCTCCCCGCCCGCTTCTCCTTCCTATTGTATGCACACCGGCCTGCCTTTTCTCTTGGAAAAGTCTGAGGGCTCCCCCGCCCCTCCGCCGGCCATTCCGCACACGGGCATCTGATTGTGATTGAACAGCGTTTTTGTCTTCGTTCCGGCAGCCGTGCCGGAAGAGTTCCGTCAGGCCCCGAACTTCTCGTCCAGCTTTGCCGCCACGTCAGCCAGGGGATTGGGCTGGTACTCCTCCAGCCGTCCCTCATCCATGGCCCGGGACAGTTCCGGATTCACCGGGAGTTTGGCCAGCACCGGCAGGGACAGGTGGGCGCCCAGGGTGTCGATGGTGCTCTCCCCGAAGATGGGGTACTCCTTTCCGCAGTCCGGGCACTTGAAGTAACTGTAGTTCTCCACCAGGCCCAGCACCGGGATGTTCATCATCTCCGCCATCTTCACCGCCTTGGTGACAATCATGCCCACCAGGGTCTGGGGGGCAGACACCACAATCACGCCGTCCACCGGCAGGGACTGGAACACGGTCAGGGGCACGTCGCCGGTTCCGGGAGGCATGTCCACAAACAGGTAGTCCAGGTCGCCCCAGACCACGTCGGTCCAGAACTGCTGCACCGCCCCGGCAATGACGGGGCCGCGCCAGATCACCGGGTCGGTCTCCCGCTCGGTGAGCAGGTTCAGGCTCATCAGCTCCACACCGCCCTTGCTCACGGCAGGGAAGATGCCCAGCTCATTGCCCTCTGCCCGGTTGTGGATGCCGAAGGCCTTGGGAACGGAGGGGCCGGTGATATCCGCGTCCAGGATGCCGACCTTTTTCCCTCTGGCCCGCATGGCAGCCGCCAGGGAGCAGGTCACGGTGGACTTGCCCACGCCCCCCTTGCCGCTGACCACGGCAATCACCTTTTTGATGCTGGACAGCTCATTGGCCGGCTTATGCAGGTCCTGGGGCTCCTGCCGTTCCTCGCAGCTGGCGCCGCAGGTGGAACAATCATGGGTACACTCGCTCATTGTCATCTGACTTCCTTTCCATCTTCTTCCGCGTCCCCGCTGTGGGCAGGCGCAGAAGTGCAATATTTTTATGAGATACCTTGACACGCGAAGTATATTGTGTTATTCTTTCCCCGCATAGTACTTCACGAGGCGAAGTATTTTATCTGCATATGGGATCCCCTGCGATCCGGCGCCGCAGAGTGCCCGCCGGACACCCCGCCGGTTTTCCCTGCGGATGCGGTCCGGCTGCCTCAGAAGGCGATTCTGTGAGAAAGGAGGCACTTTTACTATGTCCATTTCTTCCGATACCTTGCGCGGGCATACAGATATGATTATTTTAACACAGCTGATGCGCGGAGACAACTATGGTTATGAAATCAACAAAAATATTCAGCACCGGACCCAGGGGCAGTATGGCTTCAAGGAGGCCACCCTGTACACCGCCTTCAAGCGGCTGGAGCAGAACGGGCTGATCACCTCCTACTGGGGGGATGACGGCCCCGGCGCCCGGAGGCGCTATTACTCCATCACCGAGGCCGGCCGCCGGCGCTGGGAGGAGGAGGTCCGGGAATGGAAAACCACCCGGGCCCTCCTGGACACCCTTATTTCCCTTGAGGAGGAATGACAAATGGAACTGCATGCGAATATCAAACAAAAACTGGCCGATTCGGTGGCCGGCAAGCTGTCCGCCGCACCGGATTCCACCGCAAAGGCCGAGCTGATCGAGGAGCTGTCCGACAACCTGTATCACCACTACCAGGACCTCACCGCCTCCGGTCTGGACCAGGAGGAGGCCTACCGCCAGGCGCTGGACTGTCTGGGGGATGCGGATGAGCTGGTGGAGTACCTGAACAGCCTCCAGCCGGACGAATCCCTGCCCGAGCTGGTGCTCCACCCCGAACAGGGGGACAGCGGCCAGCTGGAGGACCTGCTGAAAAATGTGGAGGAGATTGTCAAGGGGGCGCTGCACAAGGCCAAAAGCGCCCTGCAGGACGCCAAGGACATCACCGAGGACAATCTGGGCGTGTCCATGGAGGACATGGCCAAAGGCGCCAAGGAAAAGATGGGGCAGGCCTTTCAGAAGGCAAGGAGCGCGGTGGAGAACACCGTCTCCTCCTGGGGCAGCGGGGATTCCGGCACGCCCTGCGAACCGGCAGAGGAGCCCGGCACAACCCAGGCGCCGGGCGCAGATGACGGGGAAGCACCGGACACCTCTGCGTCCGGCAGCCAGGACGGCCGTGCGGAATCGCAGCAGGAGGCGTCCCCCGGCAGCGGAGACTCCGGGGCGGAACAGGATCCCCACGGCGGCTCCCGCAGCTGGCAGTTCACCGCCGGGTACGACAAGAGCCGGGGCGGGTTCTACGCCCAGTGGGACGGCCCCAAGGGCGGCCAGGCCGCCGCCCCCGTCCCGCTGGACGGGCCCGTCTGCGGCGACGCCCTGGTGGGGCTGGACGTGCAGGTGTCCGGCGATGTGACCATCCGCCTCACCGAGGCGGAGGATGGGGACGTGGTCATCGGCGGCGATCTCGAGTGGCTGGAGGCCTCCCGCTCCGACGACGGGGTGCTCACCATCCGCCAGAACACGAAAACCGCCAGCTCCTCCTTCTTCTTCGGCCGGGGACTGCAGGCAGCCGACGTCACCCTGGCCCTGCCCCGCCGCTACTGGAAGTTCCTGCGGGTCTCCACCGCCAGCGGCGACGTGGAGATCGCGGGCGGCGTGGCGCTGGGGCTGGTCACCGTCAAAACCGCCAGCGGCGATCTGCGCGGACATCTGCCCCAGTGCGAACAGCTCACTTTCCACTCCGCCAGCGGCGATCTGGACTGGGAGGGCTGTGCCGGCGAGGCGCAGCTGGAGACCGTCAGCGGCGACCTCACCTACCGCGGCCAGCTCTCCCGCATCGGCACGCTCACGTGCAAAAGCGTCAGCGGCGACATAGACTGGGAGGGGACCGCCCAGGAGGTCCGGATGCAGACCGTCAGCGGCGACGTCATCCTCAACGGGCAGCTGGGCCAGATCCAGGCCTCCACCGTGAGCGGGGAAATCGAGCTGGCCGGCGCGGTGAACACTGCCGTGCGATGCTCTTCCAGCAGCGGCAGCATCCGGGTGGAGAGCGCCCAGCTGCCTCAGCGCATGGAGCTGTCCTCCAAATCCGGGGACTGCGAGGTCCGCATTCCCGACAGCGGCCCGTTCACCCTCCACTTCAAAACGGCCAGCGGCAGGTTCCGCACCAGCTTCGTACCGGAGCCCCCGGCCGGCCGCAGCGGCAGCTTCTCCTACCGTCTGGACGGCTCTCCGGACAGCCCCGCCTCCTATCACATGTCCAGTGTCAGCGGCAACGTCAGTCTGTTCAAATACTGACTCCGGCCCCTGTCCGGAGTAACCATACCGGCTCCTTCGGGAGAGAAAGGGTGATCTCATGAAACGTCTCTACCGCACCACAGGTTCGGATTGCGTCTTTTTCGGCGTGTGCGGCGGCATTGCCCGGTATTTCGGCGTCGATCCCACCGTAGTCCGGGTGATCACCGCCCTGCTGGTCTTCGTCGGCGGCCTGTCCCTGTGGGTCTACCTCATTGCGGCGCTGATCATGCCCAAAGAGAGCAGCCTTTGGAAGTAAACCTGCATTCTCCTATCATCTTCGTGATGGATCCTCTTTAAAATGGCGCAGGCGCTGCGGAGACAATCCGCAGCGCCTGTGCCTGTTTCTGTCCGGACTTCCGCCTCGCCTGTGGGCGAGGGGACTCACGTCCGCTTGAACTGCTTTTCCAGCTGGGCCCGGGTCAGCTCGATGGCCACCGGACGGCCATGGGGGCAGTAGCGCACTGCCCCGGACATCACCATCCTGGCCACCTCCTCCAGCTCCCTGGCCCCGTTGCGCTGCCCGCCCTTGATGGCTGCCTTGCAGGCCATGGTGTGCAGCAGTTCGTCCCGGGCGCTGTTGGGGTCCGCCGAACCGGACACCCGGATGCGCTGGGCCAGCTCCAGCAACGCCGGCTCGATTTCCCCCGTCTCCAGGTAGTCCGGCGCGCAGCGCACCGCCAGCGCGGCCGCGCCGAACTCCTCCACCTCAAAGCCGAAGCGGGCCAGCAGCGGCAGCTGCTCCAGCAGGATCTCCCGATCCTCCGGAGGCGGCGTGAAGGTCACCGGCACCAGCAGCTGCTGTACCATCGGCTGGTAGTCCGCCGCCTTCAGCCGGTCGAAATTGGCCCGCTCGTGAGCCGCGTGCTTGTCGATGAGCAGCACCTTCTCCCCCTGCTCCACCAGCACGTAGGTGTGGAACAGCTCGCCCCGCACCTGCCAGGGCTCCTCCTCCGTCTGGGCCGGCGTTTCGTCCGAGGCCTGGGGCTCCGTCTGCGTCTGCTGCATCCCGGGCGCTTTCTTCTCTTCCGCCGGAACCGGCTTCTCCTCCGCTGCCGGCACCGGCGCAGGCTGTCTCCCCGCCGCCGGTCTCTCCTCCCCAGTGGGGACATCCTCCGCCGGGCGCGCCCCGTTCTCCGGCAGCGGCTTCTCCGCAGGGGCCTCCGGCCGGGCCGGACGGGGGCTGTGCGTGTGCAGCTCCTTCCGGGGCCCCGCAGCCGCAGGCCGCTCCGGCTCCTGACGGGTCTCCTTGGCCGCTGCCGCCTCCAGGCCGGGCTCTTCCGTCCGGTGGGGCAGCGGCGTGACCCGCTGGAACCGGTTCTCCTCCCTGCCCTTCGGCGCAGCCGCAGCCGGAGCGGCCGCCTGGCTTCTCCAGCTGGGCGGCAGGTCATCGGCAAACACCTGGGCCGCCCGGTCCCGGAGGGGCAGCACCGTCTGGTTGGGGGTGACGGTATCCTCCCTGCGGGTCCGCTCCAGCACTGCCTGAGGCCGGCTGCGGTCCCCGTTCAGGGCGGAGAGCACCCCATGGTACACCGCGGTAAACACCTGCTGTTCGTTCTGGAACTTCACTTCTGTCTTGGCCGGGTGGACGTTCACGTCCACCTCATTAGTCCGCATGGTCAGGTGAATGACGCAGCCGGGGAACCGGCCCACCATTTTCTGGTTCTTGTAGGCCTCTTCCACCGCCGCCATCATGGTGCGGCTCTTCACATACCGGCCGTTGACGAAAAAGTGCTGATAGCTGCGGCTGCCCCGGCAGCAGGTGGGCATGGACACAAACCCGGTCACACTCATGTTGGGCCCGGAGCCGGTCACCGGCAGGAACCCCAGGGCGATGTCCCGCCCCATGACGGCGTAGACGGCGCTTTTCAGCTGTCCGTCTCCCGGGGTGAGCAGCTCCTGCCGTCCGTCCCGGATAAACTTTACAGACAGCTCCGGGTGAGACAGGGCAATGCGCTGCACTGCGGCGAACACCGCCGCTCCCTCCGCCGCGTCCTTTTTCATGAACTTCTGCCGGGCCGGCGTGTTGAAGAACAGATCCCGCACCACCATGGTGGTGCCCGCCGGGCACCCGGCCTCCTCCTGCTCCAGCACCCGTCCGCCCTCCAGCACCAGGGACGTGCCCAGCGGCTGTTGGGCCGGCCGTGTGAGCAGTTCCACCCGGGACACCGCCGAAATGGCCGCCAGGGCCTCCCCCCGGAACCCCAGGGTGCCGATGGCCTCCAGGTCGTAGGCACTGGAAATTTTGGAGGTGGCATGGCGCAGAAACGCCGTGGCCGCCTGATCCGCCGGGATGCCGCATCCGTCATCCGTCACCCGGATGAGGGCCATACCCCCGTGGGAGATCTCCACCGTCAGAGCGCAGGCCCCTGCGTCAATGGAGTTTTCCATGAGCTCCTTCACCACCGAAGCGGGCCGCTCCACCACTTCCCCCGCGGCAATGAGGTCCGCCACATGGGGGTCCAATTGTCTGATTACCGCCATACTCAACCTCCTGCGGAAACCGCTGCGTCGCTCCGGCCCATCAGACCTCCAGCAGAATGGTCACCGGGCCGTCGTTCTGGGAAAACACCTGCATGTCCGCGCCGAACTCCCCGTGCTCCACCCGGAAGCCCCGGCTCCGGCACTGCTCCATAAACCGCTCATAGAGGGGGATCGCCTGATCCGGCTTGGCCGCCCCGGTAAATCCCGGACGCCGGGAGGAGGTATCCGCATACAGGGTGAACTGACTCACCACCAGCAGCGCACCCCCCACCGTCTGCAGGTTCAGGTTCATCTTCCCGTTCCCGTCCTCAAACACCCGCAGGCCGCACACCTTGTCCGCCATTTTGTCCGCCTGGGCGTCCGTGTCCTCCGGCCCCACGCCCAGCAGGACCAGGAAACCCTGGTCGATCTGGCCGTTGATCTTGCCCTCAATTTCCACCCGGGCCTGTTTCACCCTGGTCACTACCGCGCGCATCCGCCGCGCCTCCTCACTGTGTAGTCTGTCCGTCCTGGGCCCACGCCCGCCGGATATCCGCCCCGTAAAAGGTCAGCTCCCGGAACAGGCCTCCGATCCGGGAGGCGATCTGGGGCGTGTATCTCTGGCTGATCTGCTCCAGAGACAAATTGGTGGAGATGATGGTGCGCCGTTCCTGCTGCAGCCGGCTGTTTACCACCTCGTACAGGGCGGACTGGGACAACGGGCTGGTCATCTCGCTGCCCAGGTCATCCAGAATCAGCAGATCACAGCGCAGATACCGCCGGGTATCCGCCCGGGCCTGCCGCTCCTCCTCCGCATCCCGGGTAAACCGCCGGGTCTCATAGGCGCCGAACAGGTCAATGGCCGTCTCATACACCACCGAATAGCCCCGCCGGGACACCTCCCGGGCTATGCAGCCGGACAGGAAGGTCTTTCCCAGCCCCGTGCCGCCGGACAGCAGCAGATTTTTCAAAGGGTAGTCCGGGAACTGCATGGCAAACCCCTCGCACACCCGGACCACCCGTCTCATCTGCTCCCGGGGAGAGCGCTCCTGTCCCTTCCAGGGCTGATCGGAATACACGTCCAGCCGCAGCTGATCAAAGGACTGCTCCGGAGTCAGATTCATCAGGCTGGTCAGCCGCCTCATCTGCTCCTGCACGCACAGCTGCTTCAGGCACCGGCACATCTTGCCGTCTGCCCAGCCCGTGTCCCCGCACTGCGGGCAGGCCGGCGTCACTTCCAGTTCCTGGGGGTCATGTCCCAGCTCCCGGATCAGCCGGGCCCTGGCGCCCTGCAGCGACAGGTTCCGCTCCCGCACTGCGGCAATCTCCGGCCCATCGGCTTTCAGCGTCTTTCCCGAGGCCAACAGGCCGGCCAGCTGCATCATGGTGCCCCGCAGGGCCTGATCCAATTGCTTCAGTCTGGGGTCCTGCCGGTACAGCTCCTGCTCCAGCCGGTCCCGGCGCCGGGCGCGCTCCTCCTTCTGCCGCTCCAGCAGGATCCCGGCCTGCCGCACCACACCAGGGTCAAACGCCATCTTTTCTCACCTGTCTTTCTCCTGTTCTTTCAGGAACTGATCCAGCCAGTCCGCGTTTTTCCGGATTCGCTCCGCGCTGGGCTGGTAATTTTCCGGCTCTCTGGAGGCCGGCTTCTTCTCTCCGCTCCGGCTCCGCTTGGGCGGCCGGTCCTCCGCCCGCACCTGCTCCACCGTGGCGTATCCGGCCTTGTACCAGGATTCGAGGATCCGGTTCATGTACGGCCAGTTCATCTCCCGCTTCTGATATACCGTGCGCTCATAGGCCAGGGCAATCAGCTCATCGCTCATCCCCATGCCAACCCAGCGCTCAATGTAGTCCCGCTCCTTCTCCACCGCGGCCCGGGGCGTGGTCACCCCGATGATGGACAGGATCGTCCACTCCCTCCGGTCCACCACCTCCTGTCCCCGCAGATAGGCCTCCGCCCGCTCCACACTGTCCAGGCCAAGCCGCTTCCACCGGAACGCCTCCTTCTGGATCTGGGGCATCCGGGGCCGCTGTCCGGGATTGTTCTTCTGCCGGCGCACCCTACGCGCCACGTATCCCGCCAGCAGCAGGATCACCTCCGTGGGCAGGGCCAGGTAATCGTAGATGGTATACAGGCTCTTCAGATCATGGTCTGTCAGGGGCCGGCTGATAATCCGCTCCACCTCCTGGTACAGGCCCTGGAACTCCGGCTCCCGCTCCAATGCGTCCGCCAGATCCTTCTGGCTGTAGTCCGGGGGCTTCAGTTCCGCCTCCGGAGACTGGGCTGCCGGCTGCTTCGCCCGCTCCTCCGCCAGATTCAGGCTGACCAGGCGCTGCCAGGCCCGGTCCAGACGGGCCTGCTCCCAGCCCAGCCGCTTCCGGGCCGCCTCAGCCTCCCCGCCCCGATCCAGCAGCGCCAGATAGAGAAGGGCCGCATCCCCGTCTCCCGCCTCCACCAGCCGCTGGGCCGCCTGGGCCGACATGGACACTATTTCATTGGGCAGCAGCAGTGCGGACAACGCCGGCACCTCCCCTTCTCGCATGGTTCAATCGGAACTTTATTGTACACGATCGGCTGAAAAATGACAACTGCCAAATCCACGCCCCAAAGAAAAAGCCCCGGCCGGCAGGCCGGGACACTTTGTTCGGATCAGGGCAGTTCCGGCAGGGAGTCGTCCTCCTCCACCCACTCCTTCTGGACATCCACCACCCGGTACTGCGTGGGGGTATCCCGGATCACCACTTTGGCAATTCCCGCATTGATGATCAGGCGCCGGCACATGGAACAGGAGGTGGACCCGGCGATCAGCTCCCCGGTCATCGGATTGCGGCACGACATATACAGCGTCGCCCCCAGCACCTCTCTGCGGGAGGCGGAGATGATGGCGTTGGCCTCCGCATGGACCGACCGGCACAGTTCATACCGCTCCCCGGAGGGGATGTTCATTGCCTCCCGGGTGCAGTAGCCCAAATCAGCGCAGTTTTTTCTCCCCCGCGGCGCACCGTTGTAGCCGGTGGAGACAATTTCATCGTGATTTACCACAATGGCCCCATAGCACCGCCGCATGCAGGTAGACCGCTCCAGAACCGTCTCGGCGATGTCCAGATAGTAATTTTCCTTGTCGATGCGCTGCATATGGCCGTTCTCCCTTTCCCTGTGCTTTTTTACCTTAAAGTATATCAAGTTTTTCCCTCCGGCGCAATGTGCAAATTCACACATTGTTTACGGATACCCCATTGACGTTGACTCATTGGAATATTATCATAAAGAATGTAAAAAAAGCAGTTCTGCTCCAGGAGGTGATGGGAAATGATCCGACAGTTCATGGCACGATTCATGATGGGCCGCTATGGCATGGATCAGCTGAACATCGCCATGATGGTGCTGTATCTCATTCTCTATGTGGTGTTTCTGTTCACCCGCCTGGCCATTCTGGACATCCTTGTCCTGGTGCTGCTGTTTGTCACTCTGTTCCGGATGCTCTCCCGCAATCTTGACCGCCGCCGTGCGGAAAACGCCCGGTTCCTTCAGCTGGTTCGTCCCATCTGCCGCAGGATCAAGTCCTGCCGCATCCGGATGCAGGACCGGGAACACCGCTATTTCAAATGTCCCAACTGCGGGCAGCAGATGCGGGTCCCCCGGGGAAAAGGGCGCATCACGGTACACTGCCGTTCCTGCGGCGCTACCTTTGAAGAGAAGAGCTGAGCCGTCGCAAACAGCCCGGATGGACCGGAGCGAGGAAGACGAGGGAAACCGTCCTTTGGCTTCCGTCTGTCTTCCGAGTCGGAGGGAAGCCAGGCGTCGTGAGCAGGCGAAACTTGACCCCAAGAAGAGCTGAGCCGCCGCGAACAGCCCGGATGGACCGACGGGCGTTCCCCCCACGCAAATGAAAAAATGCCCGCTCGCCGGATTCGGCGAACGGGCATCTTCTGTTTTCTCACTCCGGGGTCTGACCCTGGTTCTTTCGGTTGACCGTCACGTTGTCCCGGCTCATCTTCTGGCGCAGCAACATGAAATTGGGCATACCGCCCGCCGCACACACCTGCTTCACCAGGATCTCCGCATAGGGGAACAGCTGCTGATAGCACTGCACATGGAAATCCCGCTTATCCTCATCGGTGATGGGCCCGCCGGTGATGGAAAACACGCCCAGCAGATCCACCGAGACAAAGAACCGGTGATCCGGGCCGTCGCTCTTGTCCTTGACACACTGGTAGAACTTCGCCACGCAGCGTGTATTGTCCTGGGTATAGTTCACGGAAAAGGAGAAATTGTTCTCCAGCTTTACCTCTCCGGGCTTATCCAGCTTGTTGAAGAACTGCAGATCCTGCAGCTTATAGGAAACCATGTTCAGTTCCGCCATGGTCAGGCACCTCCTGTTGTATTTGCTTTATTCTATCACACCTGTTTTCCCTGCGCAACTCCCCTGTCGCCGCAATTCCGGTTTCCCCATTGCCAAAATCTCCGGCACATGGTATAGTACCAGAACGTGTTTTTGCACGGACCGCTGCAACGGCACTTCCGATTCTACGTCCTTACGAGGTGATTCATTATGAGCGATACCATCGCCGCCATTGCAACCCCCCTGATTCCCTCCGCCATTGGAATCCTGCGCCTGTCCGGGCCGGACTCCATCGCCGTGGTGGACCGGGTCTTCACCCCCTCCCACGGCGCTCCCATGTCCCAGCGCCCCGACCGCACGCTGGTCTACGGCGCCCTCCGGGATCCGGAGGGACAGGTGATCGACTACTGTCTGGCCACTGTCTCCCGCGCCCCCCACAGCTACACCGGGGAGGACACCGCTGAACTGCAATGCCACGGCTCCCCCTCTGCCCTGCTGCTGGGCCTGGATGCCCTCTTCTCCGCCGGAGCCCGGCAGGCACTGGCCGGCGAATTCACTCGCCGCGCCTTCCTGGGCGGCAAGCTGGACCTGACCCGCACAGAGGCCATCGCCGACCTGATCCACGCCGAGTCCCCCGCCGCTGTACGACAGGCAGCCGGCCAGTTGGGCGGCGCCCTGGCCGGGGCCATCGAGGAGATCTACCAGTCCCTCACCGACCTGCTGGCCCATTTCCATGCGGTGCTGGACTATCCCGATGAGGACATCGAACCCTTTCAGGCCGCCGAAATCTCCGCGGTTCTCAACCAGGCTGCCGCCAAACTGGACCGGATGGCAGGCAGCTACCGCCGGGGCCGTGCCCTGATGGAGGGAATTCCCTGCGCCATTGTGGGCCGTCCCAATTCCGGAAAATCCACTCTGTTCAACGCGCTGCTGGGCTATGACCGGGCTATTGTCACTCCCATCGCGGGCACCACCCGGGACACAGTGGAGGAGCGACTGAACTTGGGCAGCATCCTGCTGAAGCTGATTGATACCGCCGGTCTCCATGCGGCTGATGACCAGGTGGAACAGTTGGGCATCGAACGCAGCCGGGCCGCGGTAGACCAGGCCGAGCTGGTTCTGGTGGTATTGGATGGTAGCCGCCCCCTCACCCCGGAAGATCAGGATGCTCTGTCTCTGGGTCTGAGTGCTCCCCGGTGCGTCATCATCCTGAACAAAGACGACCTGCCTGCCCCCGATCAGGCTCAGCTCCCTGAATTGCCCCGGAACACCCCGGTTGTCCGCTTGTCCGCCCTCACCGGAGACGGCGTAGATCAGCTGGAGCTGGCCATGGAGAACCTGTTTCCGGAAGATCCGGGAGTCCGCACCGGCGCACTGCTCACCAACGCCCGCCAGGCCCAGGCTGCCGGCCGGGCAAGGCAAGCTGTGGCCCGGGCCGCCCAGGCGCTGGATGCCGGCATGTCCCCCGACGCAGTGCTCACCGACGTGGAGCAGGCACTCACCGCATTGGGAGAACTCACTGGCCGGGTGGTCCGGGAAGATGTCACAGCCCGGATCTTTGAACGGTTCTGCGTGGGAAAATAAAATCAGTACATCAGGACAACCGTTTCGGGTTGTTTGGAAAAAGGCAACGTTTCTGTCAACGTTGCCTTTTTCGCTGCTCGATCATGTAGTTCGCAACCTTCTCCGCCGCTGCCTCTGCGGTCAGACCATACGACGCCATCAGCTTTTCCTCAATTCTCATCCTGGAGAAAGGTACCTCCAGCATCGTCTGAATCAATATCTGCATCCCATGCTCCGTTGCTTCTGCACGGCCTTTCACCAGGCCCTCTTCGAAGCCTTCCGCCCAGCCCTCTTCAAACAAGCCCTGGCTCAAATTACACATCCCACTTACCTCCGTTTCCAGCTTCTCTGTCATCGGAATCCCAAACTTCTCCT
>CALWXG010000069.1 GCA_944385435.1 uncultured Oscillospiraceae bacterium | reverse complement strand
ATATTCCGCTTTGTATTTGGTATATATTCCCATTTCTATCATTTGAGTGTGACGACGGTGACGCCGTCCTCCCCTTCACCATATGCGCCGGGCCGGAAACTCTTCACATAGCGGCTGTGCTTCAGGTGTTCCCGAACCGCCTTGCGCAGCGCTCCGGTGCCTTTGCCGTGGATGATGGTCACCGTCTCCAGTTTTCCCAGCAGAGCATTGTCCAGGAACAGGTCCACCGCTCCCAGGGCCTCATCCACCATCATTCCCCGCAGATCCAGCTCCGCCTTGGCCGCCGCGGCGCGGAAGGCGTGCTTCACCGTGGCCGCCTGGCGCTGCTTCTCCTTTTGGCTGCGCTTCTTCTGCTGGGTAATGTCCTCCAGCACCCGCACCTCGTCCTGTCGGGCCTTCAGCTTGAGGATACCCGCCTGGAGCTGGAGCGTGCCGTCCTTATTGACTGCCACCACCTCCGCCTGGGTGCCGGTCTTCAGCAATTCCACCGTGTCCCCGGCCACCGCGTCCCGGCTGGGGGGCGGGGGAGGCAGCTCCTCTTCCCTGCCGCCCAGGGCGCTCTCCGCCTCATTGAGCCGGTGGCGCAGGGCGGCCCGCTGGTCGTTGTCATCGGTCCACGCACCCTCCCGCTCCTGGCGGCGGCGCATCTCATTCAGCTCCCGGAAGGTCTGGTCCGCGGTGTCCCGGGCCTGCCGGAGAATGGCCCGGGCCTCCGCCTGGGCCTTTTCCGTAGCCTTGCGCCGCTCCTCCTCCATCCGGGACCGGTACTGTTCCGCCTGGGCCCGGTCCTGTTCCATCTCCCGGCGCAGCCGGGCCGCCTCCTCCCGCTCTTTTTCCATGGCCTGGCGCTGGATCTCCAGCTGGCTGAGCACATCCTCGAACCGAACGTTTTCCGCATCAATGCGGTCGGCGGCCTTCTGGATGATGTAGTCCGGCAGGCCCAGCCGCCGGGAGATGGCAAAGGCGTTGGACTTACCCGGCACTCCGATGAGCACCCGGTAGGTGGGGGCCAGGGTCTCCACATCGAATTCGCAGGAGGCGTTTTCCACCCCCGGGGTGGACATGGCGTACACCTTCAGCTCGGCGTAGTGGGTGGTGGCAGCCACCCGCGCCCCCATGGCCCGGGTGGAGTCGATGATGGCGGCAGCCAGGGCCGCGCCCTCCACCGGGTCGGTGCCTGCCCCCAGCTCGTCAAAGAGGATGAGGGTCTGATCGTCCGCCTCCTTCAGGATGCCCACGATGTTCACCATGTGGGAGGAGAAGGTGGACAGGGACTGGTCAATGGACTGCTCGTCGCCGATGTCCGCCAGCACGGCGGAGCACACCCGGATCACGGAGCCGTCTCCGGCGGGGATGTGCAGGCCGCACTGGGCCATGAGGGTGAGCAGTCCCAGGGTCTTCAGGGTGACGGTCTTGCCGCCGGTGTTGGGGCCGGTGATCACCAGGGTGTCGAAGTCATGGCCCAGGTACAGGTCATTGCGCACCGCCGTCTTGGGGTCCAGCAGAGGATGCCGGGCCCGGCGCAGCTCGATATAGTCCCCCAGCACCGGCTCCATTCCCCCCATCTGGGAGGACAGCTTGGCCCGGGCAAAGATCACATCCAGGGCAATGAGGGTGCGGTAGTCCTCCTCAATGGCCTCCCGGGCGTTGGCGCAATCGGCGGACAGTTCCGCCAGGATGCGCTCGATCTCCTTCTGCTCCTTGCGCTCCAGCTCCTTGAGCTCGTTGTTGGCGTTCACCACCCCCATGGGCTCGATGAAGAAGGTGGAGCCAGAGCCGGACACGTCGTGGACCAGGCCGGGGATGTCGTTTTTGTGCTCACTCTTCACCGGCACCACATACCGGCCGCCCCGCATGGTAATGATGGCCTCCCGGAGATATTTGGACTGGTTGGATGAGATGAGGCGGTTGAGCACATCCCGCACCTTCCCCGCCGCAGCCCGGATGTGCCGGCGGATGTCCGCCAGCTCCGGGGAGGCAGCGTCGGCAATCTCCTCCTCGCTGAGGATCGCCCCGGTGATTTTGTCCTCCAGAAACCGGTTTGGGGTGAGAGACTGGAAGTAGCCGTCCAACACAGATTTTGCGGTGGACTCCCCCATTCCGTACTCCCGCACAGAGCGGGCGCAGCGCAGCACCTGGGCAATGTCCAGCAGCTCCCGGGTGTTCAGACTCCCTCCCCGGTCCGCCCGCTGGAGGGCGGCGGCCACCGGCTTCACCCCGGAAAAACCCGGGGAACCCGCCTTCACCAGCAGGTCAAAGGCGGCAGAGGTCTGAGCCTGGAGCCTGGCCACCTCAGCGCGCTGGATACAGGGCTGAAGTGCCTGACAGCGCTCCTTTCCCTCCTCGGTGGCCGCCTCCTGGGCCAGCATGGCCAGCACCCGGGGCAGCTCCAGGGTATGAATGGATTTTTCAAACAGTTCTGTCATAGTTGTCTCTCCGTATGTTCCGTTGGGTCGGTCGCGTCTCGCTTTTTCTCGGGTGTGTGCCCCTGTACGCACACACTCCTACAGCGACTTGTAAAAGTCCAGTGTCCGGAAGCCCCGTTCCAATTGAGTCAGCAGGTAGGCTTCGGATGCCGCCGATAACCGGGCGAGGGCATCCTCGTCCACCTGAAAGGAAAACAGCCGTTTGGGATTTCCCGTCACGATGTGCCGCAGGGCGGCCAGGGCCGCCGGGGTCAGCGGCACACTGCGGTCCTGCTCCATTTTTTCCCGGCACGCGGCACAGCACACCACTCCCTGGCTGAGCAACAGGCAGGGCTGCTCCGGCTCCGGGCGGCCGCACAGAGCGCAGCCGTCCGTCATGGGTTCATAGCCCGCCAGAGCCATGGCCTTCCACTCAAATGCCGTCTTGATCTGTCTGGGCGGCAGTTTCATCCGGTCCAGCCCGTGGAGGCAGTTGAGAATGAGGGAGAGCAGCTCCGGCTCCGGCTGCCCCTCTTCCGCCAGGAGCTCTGTCACATCGGCAAAATAACTGGCCAGGGCCAGTTTTTCCAAATCAGAGCGCACGGCGTCAAACCGCCGCTCTGTGGCCGCCTCTTTGACTGCCCAACGTCCCTGATACTCGTACAGGGTCACCTCAGACCACACCAGGAGCTGACTGGCGGCGGCAATGGTGCTGCCTTTTTTCCGGCACCCCCGGGCAGTGGCTGTCAGTTTGCCCTCCTGCTGGGTGAGCAGCGTGAGTATCTTGTCCGATTCCTTATAGTTGACTTCCCGAAGTACCAGGGCCTTCGTGGTCAGATGCATCGCCGTCGCCCCCTTTTCCGCAGGTCAGATCGCACTCAAAGCGGACAGACTCCTCGTCCGGTTCCCCATCCCAGTTCACCGGCGCTTTGTCCGTGGGCTGGAAACCGCAGGCGCGGTGCGCCGCTATGGAGGCCTGGTTGGTGCGGCGGATCAGGCAGGCCAGCTGCCGTCCGCCCCGCCGGGACACATACTCGGCCACGTTGTTCAACAGCCGTCTGGCATGCCCCCGTCCCCTCAGCTCCGGATCCGTCTCCAGCGCCTCCAAAAACCACGCTCCAGGCGCCGTCTCGATGGCGCGCAGGGCACTGACCCATCTCCCCTGCTCCTCCTCCACCGCAGCCAGCCGGCCGGGTTCCCGGATAAACTCCGCCAGGAAACGGGCATACTCCCGCCGCATGATCCGGCCGTCTTCAAAGCGGCCGGACAGATCTTCCATGGACTGCCGGTATACGGCAAACAGCCGGTCAATGGTCTCCTCATCCACGGCATTCAAAATCCTCAGCAACGCAGTTTTCCCTCCTGTTCTTCCGGGATCCGTGATGCCGAGCCCCGCAGGACATCACCCCTCGGTGTAGCCGAAGTTCTGAATCGCGCTCAAATTGTCCCGCCAGTTTGCCCCCGAAAACCGGGTTCCCGGGGCCCCCATCCATTCCACTGCGGGCGGAGTGAATCCGCCCGGTGAAAATTGCCCTTGGGCAATTTGCGCCGCAGTCGCGGCGGCTCGCCTGTGCTCGCAGGAAAACTGGCCGGTGCAACCCGCTCTCCCCTCACTCCTCGGTGTAGCCGAAGTTCTGAATCGCGCTCAAATTGTCCCGCCAGTTTTCCTTTACCTTCACCCAGGTCTCCAGATACACCTTGGCCCCCATGAAGGCCTCCATGTCCTCCCGGGCCTGGGTGGAAATCTTCTTGAGCATGGCGCCCTTTTTCCCGATGATGATCCCTTTGTGGGACTCCTTCTCACAGTAGATGGTCACATGACAGTCGATGATGTCGTTGTCCCGCTGGGAGAATTTCGTCACCTCCACAGCAGTGCCGTGGGGGATCTCCTTGTCCAGGTTGCGCAGCAGCTTCTCCCGGACGATCTCCGCCATGATCTGCCGCTCCGGCTGGTCGGTGACCATGTCCTCAGGAAAGAGCTGGGGCCCCTGGGGCAGCCAGCGGGAGAGCACCCCCAGCAGGTCCTCCACCCCCTCGCCGGTGCGGGCGGAGATGGGCACCACCGCATCCCAGTCATAGGCCTGGCCGTAGACGGCCATGACGGCGAGCAATTCCTCTTTCTCCACGGTGTCGATCTTGTTGATCACCAGCGCCGCCGGAGCCCCCAGGGCCTTGATGCGCCCAATGAGCTCCTCCTCCGCCTCGCCGATGTGGGCGATGGGTTCCACCAGCAGGCACACCCCGTCCACGTCGGCCACGCTCTGGCGCACTACCTTCACCATATAATCCCCCAGCCGGGTGCGGGCCTTGTGCAGGCCCGGCGTATCCACAAAAACGAACTGGCTGTCCCCCCGGTTCAGAATGGCGCAGATCCGATTCCGGGTGGTCTGGGGTTTGGATGAGACGATGGCCACCTTTTCCCCCACCAGAGTGTTGGTCAGGGTGGACTTGCCCACGTTGGGCCGGCCGCACAGGGTGATGATCCCGCATTTTTTGATGTCTGACATAATGATCCTCAACTTTCTTGAGCGAGTTCAATTTTCCCGGTGCCTGTTTCCCGACACCGGCTGATTGGGAACGGATTCCTCACCAGATCCCCAGCGCATGCTGCATCCCCAGGCTTACCAGGGTGATGCACACCCAGCAGGTAAAGCCCAGCAGGATGGGCCGTCCGCCGGTCTTCACCAGCTTGACCACGTCGGTGTTCATGCCGATGGCCGCCATGGCCATGACGATAAAGAACTTGCTCAGGGTCTTCAGGGCGGAGAACACCTGGTTGGCTCCCTCCAGCGCGCCTCCGGTGAGCACCGCAGTGACAATGGTGGTAATCACCGAGGCCAGCACAAAGTACAGGATGAACATGGGAAACACCGATTTGGCAGACACCTTCACGCTGTCCCCGCTCCCCTCGCTCTTGGCCCGGCGCACCCGCAGCAGCGCCAGCACCAGGGTGATGGGAATGATGGCCAGGGTCCGGGTGAGTTTGACGATGGTGGCATACTCCAGTACCGTCCCTCCGGTATTATGTAGGGTGTCCCAGGTGGAGGCCGCCGCCGTCACCGAGGAGGTGTCGTTCACCGCGGTGCCCGCAAACAGGCCGAATCCCATGTCGGACAGGCCCAGCGCCCCGCCCAGGGTGGGGAAGATCAGGGCGGCCAGCACGTTGAACAGGAAGATCACCGAGATGGACTGGGCAATCTCCTCGTCGTCCGCGTCAATCACCGGGGCGGCGGCGGCAATGGCAGAACCGCCGCAGATGGAGGAGCCCACGCCGATGAGGGTGGCTGTCTTCCCATGCAGGCGGAGCAGCCGGCTCATGAGGAAGGCCACCACCAGCGCGGTGGTGATGGTGGACAGAATGATGGGCAGGCTGGTGAGGCCCACCCGCCCGATCTCCTGGAGATTCAGGCCAAAGCCCAGCAGGATCACCGCGTACTGCAGCACTTTCTTGGAGCTGTAGGAAACCCCTTCCTTCAGCTTGTCCTTCTTCCGGATGACGATGCATCCCACCATTCCGATGAGGATGGCCAGCACCGCCGAGCCCATCACTTCCAGCACCGGCAGCAGTTCCACCACAAACCAGGCCACCAGGGCGATGGCCAGGCACAGGGCCAGGCCGGGCAGTCTTTTTTCCCAGGTTTCCATAATCTTCTCTCTTTCTCTCTTATATTTTCCCGCAAATTCCATCTCATCCGCGCTCTTGCGGGCATTCCGGGCTCCTGCGCGGGACCAGCCGCAGCAGTGCCTTCACAATCCAGTCCACAACCTGTCCCATCAGTCCCGAGCAAACCACACCGGCTACAACCATCAGCGGCAGGAAAAACATTCTGTGCGGCACAAAAGGAACCGCATCCCGCAGATAGGGGTACAGAATCTGATCCGAAATGGAGGAGATCAGATAGATGCATAAAGACAGTTTCGACACTCGGCGCACGCACCAGCACACCGGGCGGGGGCACCGGTCTTCTTTTGCCCGCCGCAGCACCGAAAAGATGCAGACGGTTTCCCCCAATACAAACAGGCTCCCCCAGTCACTCACCTCCGCCCAGGTGAAGAGCTGACCTGCTATCATGTGATAGCGCAGCAACCCCACCGCGGCGGCCAGGATCACCCAGCCTGCCAACAGCCAGCCGCTTTTGAGCCGGACGGGGTGCTCCCGCAGCCAGGCCCCCAGCAGGTAGTAGGTGACGGGATAAATTCCCGTCCACCAACCAGGCAGAATGGTCTCCTGTAGGTTTGTCACCGTGGGCAGCGCAGTCAGAAACAGCATCGTGTACACCAGGGCCAATTGCTCCCGCTGCTTCAGCGCATTCCACGCCGCATTCAGGAACGGGGAGAGCAGAAACAGGCCGATGTACATTTCCAGATACCAGGCATAGGAAGAGGCATTGAAGCCCAGATATCGGATGAGTACAATCTGAACTGTGGTCTCCTTTCCCACCCAGATCCCTTCAAACGCCAGGCACAGCGTTCCTGCCACCAGGTAGGTAAGCAGAATCGGCAGCAGCTTCCGGTAATAGTCTCTGCTCCAGGTGCGCTGGATGCACAGATATCCGGTGAGCATCAGGAACAGGGGCACACAGGTCATGCACATCATGCGTGCCACCGCCGCCAACGCCATGGTTTTCCCCGTCATGGTCACATCGTAAAAGCCAGTATTCAGAAAAAAGTGGACCGCCAGCACCAGCACAGTAGCTCCCGCCCGTACCGCATCCAAACCGAAGTCACGCCTGGGTCCGCTCCGACTTTCTCCGGCCAATTTTACCTCACTCTTTTCCACACCGTGTCCGCTCACTCTCTGCCCAGTCCCAGCCGGGCCAGAATAGCCTCTTCCCGCGCCCGCATCTGGGCCTTCATGGGCCCCTCGTCCAGGTGGTCATAGCCCAGCAGGTGAAGCACCGAGTGCACCGCCAGATAGGCGGTCTCCCGCCTGGGTCCGTGGCCGTACTCCTCTCCCTGGGCCCTGGCCCGCTCCAGGGAGATCACCATATCCCCCAGAGGCACCAGGCCGGTGCCCGGGTCTGCCTCCACCTCTTCCGGTGCGGGCGGCACACCGGGAGTGAGCTGGAACATGGGGAAGGAGAGCACATCGGTGGGCGCATTGATCCCCCGCTGCTCCAGATTGATGGCGCGGATGCCGGCGTCATCGGTGAACAGCACGTCCACCTCGCAGGAAAAGGGCACTCCCTCCGCCTCCAGAGCGGCGGGGATCACCTTCCGCAGCAGTTCGGCGCAGGGCTCGGCCCCCTCCACTTCCGTGTCAATGAGAATTTCGTGGTTCATGGCTCGTCCTTTCTTTTTCCCGGCCCCTCCACCGGCTCGTTCAGCATCCAGGGGAGATACAGGCTCACGTCCAGGTCGAAGTTGGGCTCTGGGAAGTCCGGCTCCACCGGGCAGGACTCGTGTCCCAGCATCAGGCGGAAGCCCGGCAGCTGCACCGGCGGACCCCAAAGGGCACCCTCATTCCCTCTGCTCTCCGGCGTTTGGACCACACTGCCTGCGATCCGCCAGCTGATCTCATAGAGCAGCCCCTTCTCCCGCCAGTCCCTGTCGTGGTAGAGCTCGCACACATAGGTGGCCTTCTCCGGGGGAATCTCCAGTGCGTCCAGAATTTTCAGAATTTCGGCAGGCAGTTTCCGCCCTCTTGCCAGGGCCAGAAAATTGCGGCAGTGACCGCAGGGGCAGTCCCAGTCGGGGGCCTGGGCGTAGCAGCTCCGGGTGGCCTCCAGGTCTACCCGGGCCTCATAGCCGTGCCAGGACAACCGGGTCATTTCCGGCTCTCCTTCTTGAGGTTCCGCCGCTTCTCGTCCTCCTCATAGGCCTTGATGATCCGCTGGACGATCACGTGGCGCACCACGTCCGCCCCGGTGAGCTGGCAGATGGCGATGTCCTCCACCCCCTTGAGCACCCGCATGGCCTCCCGCAGGCCGGACACCTTGTCCGCCGGCAGGTCGATCTGGGTGATGTCCCCGGTGATGACAATTTTGGAGCCGAAGCCCAGGCGGGTGAGGAACATCTTCATCTGCTCCCGGCTGGTGTTCTGGGCCTCGTCCAGGATGATGAAGCTGTCGTCCAGGGTGCGGCCCCGCATATAGGCCAGGGGCGCCACCTCGATGTTGCCCCGCTCCAGGTACTTCTGATAGGTCTCCGCCCCCAGCATATCGAACAGGGCGTCGTACAGGGGCCGGAGATAGGGGTCCACCTTGGACTGGAGATCCCCGGGGAGAAAGCCCAGCCGCTCCCCGGCCTCCACCGCCGGGCGGGTGAGGATGATGCGGTTGATCTGCTTCTCCCGGAAGGCGGCCACCGCCGCAGCCACCGCCAGATAGGTCTTGCCGGTGCCGGCGGGCCCCACCCCCAGGGTGACGGTGTTGTTCTTGATGGCCTCCACATACCGGCGCTGGCCGATGGTCTTGGCCTTGATGGGCTTGCCCTTGGCGGTGACACACACCACGTCCCCGGCCAGCTGGGCGATCTTGCCCTCGTTGCCCGTGCGCACCAGCTCGATGATGTAGCGCACGTTCTGCTGGCTGATGGCCTCCCCTCTGGCAGACAGGGAGAGCAGGCCCTGGATGGCCTTTACCGCCAGCATCACCGCCTCCCCGTCCCCGGAGATCTTCAGATTGGACTCCCGGTTCACCACCGTCACGCCCAGTTCCTGCTCAATGATGCGGATATTCTCGTCAAACAGGCCGAAGAGATTGACGGCCTCCTCCATGCGTTCGATGCTGATAGACTGTTCCGTCATAGAATAAAAGACTCCTTTGTACTGCCGCCGGCCGGATCGTGCACCCCCGGCAGCCATTGCTCACGACTGAGGATCCTCCAGGTCTTCCGCCCCGGAGTTCCGGCCGTAAATCCGGCCGGTCTCCCCCTCCCGCTCCACGGTCCTTCCGATCTGCTCCTCGCACTCGGCCAGGAGAGTCACGCTCAGGCAGCCCCCGGCTTTCCGGGTGACAAAATCCGTACGCAGTATCGTCCCGTCCCCCTGCTCCAGCTGTTCCTCCAGCCGGGCCAGAAGAGACTGCTTCAGCTGCGTCTCCGCCTGTTCCTCCGGCAGAGGTTGCTCATGCAGGGTATACTCCCGGAGTGTTGTGGTGGTCAGGCCCACGGGGAAGGTCCGGCCAAAGAGGGTGAGATACTCTGTCCGGGTTATTTTATCATACATCCCACCGAAAATGCTACTGTTTTGGAAAAAATCCAGCTGCCCCCACAAAACATGCAGGGAAATCAGCTTTTTTTCGGCTCCCGTGTAGCTTTTCTCCTGAATGGTCAGCGGCACCGTCTCCTCCAGGGTGCGCCAGGTCCTGGCTGTGACGGTGCCGGCGGCATGGACAACCAGATACCCCTGATCCACCGGGCTGCCCTCCGGCTCGTACAGTTCCATGGCCCCGGCGATCAGCACGTCTCCCCTGGCCACAATGTCCCCATCCTGAACCAGGGGCCTGCCCGCGCTGGTCTGCATATCCAGAATGATGCCGTCCGCATCCGCCACCACATCCGCCGGGGTCTGCTCATCCAGCAGTTCCGGGGCAGGCACTGCCTCCTCCACCGACACCACCGCCCTGGTGCCGTAGATATTGATGGCCATAAAGGACAGCTGCGGCAGACGGATCAGCGCCTCATTCGCCGTCCCCTTTTCATCGATACCGGGGCCGTAGGAGCCGGGATGTACGCCCAGCCTCTGCAATTCGGACAGGATCACGGCGGTGGGCACCGTCTCGTTTCCCACCACCTCCACCACCAGCAAAAACCGGGACAGCAGGCACACCGCACCCAGGCATACCGCCAGTCCCAGCAGAAATCCCCGCCGCTTGCTCAGATTCTGCGCCACCGCGCCCGCCCCCCGGCGGGCCCTCACGCTGGTCTCGCACATGGCCCGCTGCGCCAGCTCTTCCATCCGTCCCCGGTCTTTCAGGGCAATCCGGAAGGTAAACGTGGTCTCATCCAGCCAGGTCAGATGCCAGAACCGCACCCTGTGCTGGGCGCACAGATTCAAAAGCCGTTCGGGAAAGGCGCCGCTCACCAGCACCTCGAGATAGCCGAACAACAGATTGATGAGCTTCTTCACGCCGCCCCTCCTCTCCCGGTCACACCAGCTCCACGGCGGAAATCTCTCCGGTGATCAGCAGCTGGGTCGGGTCCATGGCCCGCAGCTCCAGCCCGTTCCCCCTGACCCGGATCACCATCTTCCCGCTTGAAATATGGATTTCCTCCGTCCCGTAGGCGAGGATCCCACGGTGCTGCTCCATGCGCAGCTCCCGGTTCCCGATCAGCTCAATCCGCGGCAGCCCGGCCACCACGTCGCCGGGCAGGTCCAGCAGCCGGGACGCCCTGGCCAGCAGTCCTTCCTTTTCCGCCACCGTCATCACCTCTGGGAATTCTATGTGCGCCCGGCCCGTTCCTTGCCTGTCCCCCGCGCATTTTTATGGACATTTTTCCCGCTCCATGATACACTGGAGTCAGCTTCCTGGCCCTCACTTACTTCGATATTCGGATAAAGGCGGTATTTTACCATGACGGATCACACTTCCCGCTCCGGCGGCCATCCCCCCCGGAGCTTTCCCGTGGAGCACGACACCCTTCTGCTCCCCTTCCTGCTCACCGTACTCAAAGACAAGAGCCGCAACAACGTCAAGTCCCTGCTCTCACGGAAGCTGATCGCCGTGGACGGCCGCCCCACCTCTCAGTTTGACACACCGCTCGCCCCCGGGCAGGTCGTCTCGGTGCTCAGCGAGCCCGCCCCCCGGTCCGGCGCGCTCCCCTTCCCCCTGCTTTACGAAGATGAACACCTCATTGTGGTGAACAAGCCCGCCAAACTCCTCTCCGTGGCCAACGAGAAGGAGAAGGTGCGCACCGCCTACCGTGCGGTCACAGACTATGTGAAAAGCCAGCACATCGGCAACCGGATCTATGTGGTCCACCGTCTGGACCGGGACACCTCCGGCGTGCTGCTGTTCGCCCGGGACCCCCGGACCAAGGAGCTGCTCCAGTCCCGCTGGAATGAACTTGTGCTCTACCGGGGCTACCAGGCGGTGGTGGAGGGCCGTCCCCCCAAAGACCGGGACTCCATCCGCTCCTTCCTGGTGGAGACCCGCACCCATTTGAGCTTTTCCGGCCAGCCCGGCCCCGGCGCCAGGGAGGCCATCACCAACTATGAGGTGAAGCGCACCGGCAACGGGTACAGCCTGCTGGACATCTCCATCGACACCGGCCGCAAAAATCAGATCCGGGTTCACATGAAGGAACTGGGCTGCCCCGTGGCCGGTGACAAGCAGTACGGAGCCTCCACCAACCCCATCGGCCGGCTGTGCCTGCACGCAGGCCAGCTGGCCTTCCGCCATCCCCTCACCGGGGAGGAGGTGCGTTTCACCGCGAAAATGCCCAGAGACTTCAACCGGGTCTTCCGCTGATGTTCCGCTGCACCGGGGAACCCGGGGGCGCTCCCGGGCCCCTCTGTTCCGGTTGCCGGGGGACCCGGGGGCGCTCCCGGGTCTCTCTGTTCCGGTTGACCGGCTCTCCCCCCTTGTGCTATATTGTGTAGGAAACCATTCTGCTCTGGTTCCGCTGAAAGGAATGACCGGTATTATGAAGAGCATTTTCTCCCCTGAAAATTTCTTCTTCCGCACCCTTGCCCGGTGTGTGGACATCGTGGGCCTGTCCCTGCTGTGGCTGCTGCTGTGTTTCCCAGTGGTCACCATCGGCCCTGCCACCGCCGCTCTCTACCACTCGGTGTGCCGGGTATTCCGCTTCCACGAGGACGAGGGCGCCTTCGGCCTGTTCTTCCGCTCGCTGAAGGCCAACCTGAAGCAGGGCATCCTGGCCACTCTCATTCTGATTCCCTTTGCCGTGCTTCTCTTCTTCCTCTATTACATATACAGTGCTGCCGTGTTGGCGGAGGTCTCCGGCGCCACCATCGCCATTGTGTATTTTCTTCTGCTGCTCATCATCCCCATCGGCCTGGTCTGCTGGCTGTTCCCCCTGCTGGGCCGGTTTCACTTCCCTCTGCCCGACCTGTTTCTCACCGCATTCCGGCTGATGATCGCCCATATTCCCACCACGCTGCTGGTGGTGGCTCTGGCGGTGGGTTTGTTCCTGGTCTCCTCCTACTGGCTCATCCTCTCCTTTGTATCTCCCGCCCTGTGGGCCGCCGTGGCGGCATGGCCGCTGGAGCGCGCCTTCTCCAAACACATGACTTTCCCGGAATCCGGGGAGGAGGAGGACTCCTGACCTTTCTGCGTCAAGCCCCATTTTATTCCCTTTTCGCTTTTTCCCATGCAAAATTGTAATAATATCCCGATAGCTCAGAGCGGCCTGGAAAAATTGCCTTTTCAGGCCGTTTTTCCTGTGTATTTTTGATCTTTCCCCGCCGCGCGCACCTGAAAAAATATTCCTGTTTGCTCTTGACTTTTCCCTTGTAATCTTATACAATTTCACTAGACGGGATGGCTCTTGCATAATTTTATCTCGTCGAAAACATCAAGGAGGAACACGCCAATGAGAATGAAAAAGCTGCTCGCGCTGCTGCTGGCCCTCGCCATGGTCTTTGCCCTGGCCGCCTGCAACAACAATGACGAGCCCAGTGGAAACGAAACCCAGGATCCCGGCACCACCGAGTCCGAGCAGGGCGGTGAGCCCAGCGGCGAGGCCGTGACCATCACCATCGCTCCCTTCAACATCGGCAACTTCACCGATATCGCCGCCTGGGAGTCCCTGATTGCCGCCTTCAACGAGGAGAACCCCAACGTCACCATCGAGGTCACTCCCGTCACCTATCAGGACGGTGACCAGCAGCTGAACAACCTGATTACCGCTGGCAACGCCCCTGACATCGTCTTCGAGGGCCCCGAGCGCATCATCGGCAACTACGCCAAGGAAGGCCTGCTGGTATCTCTGGACGATCTGTGGGAAGGCGTCACCGACGTGCCCGAGTCCATCTCCAGCGTGTCCCACCTGGACGGCACCTACTACATGTACCCCCTGGCGGTGGCCGCCCACTGCATGGCCATCAACTACGAGGCCTTTGAGGCCGCCGGCGCCCTGCAGTACATCGACGAGGAGACCCGCACCTGGACCACCGACGACTTCGTGGCCGCC
>CALWXG010000068.1 GCA_944385435.1 uncultured Oscillospiraceae bacterium | reverse complement strand
CAATGTTTGGCGACATATCTTTGCCGATCTTTGTCAGAGGTATACGGCCAAGACCGCATAACCGACCGGGGGCAGCCACGGGTCTAATGCCCCGCTTATAGCACCCTACAAGAGAAACCTGCAGCAGATCCCACGTTGCTCACAGCGGGGGGCTTATTTTGCATACCCTTTTTTACCCCTGGCAGCTGTCCGGGAGCGACAAAAGCTCCCCATCGGCTGTCAAAGGTCATTCCTTACTGAGAATCCAGCCTGTTTTCTGCGGGTTGGTTTTTCTTCAGGCTGAACTTCACGGATTCAGGGTAAAGTTCACATCTACTTCACCTACGGTAACTGCGCCTGCACCGCCTTTTGCCCGCGCTTCAATTTTCTGATATTGGGCATCTCGGGTCAAGGGATTGAGAGCCAGAAGCGCAAATACCATTGGGGCAGTTACTACTCTGTTCCGGTAAATGTAGTTGCCAATTTGAATGGGTGTTAACAGATGTTGATAAGCTATGGTTCTCATCTCCTTTGTCGGTGTGCCGCTCAGATTACAAGTTATGACCGTTACAATTTGACAGGGGGTTTGACGTTGGGGTTCAGACCGCAGTTGGGCAGGGCCGTTGCCATTTGGTATAGCTTTGGTGCCAGAAGTGCCTTTCTCCGGAATTCGTAAGCATTATGTGTGATAAACAAGCGAAGCTTTCCCGGATCTGCATCGTGCATTTTGACAAGGTGTCCGTTTTCCCACTTGACTCCCATGTATCCGATGGTTTGAACTTTTACTCCTTGTCCGAATCGCTTGATGCAGCTGATTAATATGGTATATTCCTTCTCCTCGGGGCGATCCAGAATGTTAGAGCAGCCAGAGGTACCGATTGCACCGAGAAAACGATCGTCTAGAATCTGAGGCGGCGCGGACAAGTTCAGTTGCGGTGGAAACAGCGGTTGGAGCATCTGAATCTGACTAACGCCCCACCCCATATTTTCCACAAGGGGCATCCCATGACTGATATGCAGGCCCGGCATCCAGATACGGTAATTCAGGTAATCATAATCCGGATCCATGATCCATTGGTTCCACCACTGCTCTATTGCCGGAGTGACTTCCGGCATTTCCGTTACAACGTAGCTGTACCCAGTTCCGTCGGGAAGGATGCACCACCCATTTTCAAGGCTATCTCCCTCCGGACGAAATACCCGCTCAATGTCAGAAAAGTTGAGGGCGCTACCAACGGGTAATTGCTGTTCGCCGATGCATCGCATGACCTCAGGGACAGGTTTTTCCACCGGGCTATAATAAAAGCTGGCAAAGGGGCTCTTTTCCTGCGCAGGGGTCAATCTTGGAATTTCTGAAAACTCATAAACTTTTTCATTGTATTCCATGTGTATCACCCCTTATTTTGGTTTTCCCTCAGATACAGTCCGGGAAGGAATTCAGCCAGACTTCCCATCTCCTCAATATTGTGCTTGTTCATCAACCGTGTGTGTTCCCTGGTGTCCCCCGGAGCCCAAAAACGGTTACGCAGTTCGCAGCCATAGTAAGTGTCCCGGGCTACATGCAGAAAACAACTAAGCAGTTCGCCTGTGGGCAGACGCACTTCTGCAACGAGAAAGCAACTGATATTTGCCTGCTCAAATCTGGATGTATCCACAATATCAGCCGGATCATGGAATGTAATCTGCATGGGGATGATCTCATCTCCAAACTGTTCCTTGCTGATGTGTGTGGCGCCCACTACAGTGCCCGGGCACTTTTTGTCATTCCACTCAAAGGTGCCGTGGTCAGGGCTCCAAAACTGGTAGTCATTGGTGTTGTTCAGCCTGGAGGCAAACCACCAATAGATCATATTGCCTTTAGCGTAGGGGAAACGTGCGTAAGTGGAAGAGTACACCGTTCCATCCTCCAGCATTACGTCTCCGAATTCCATAGGGCCGTACCCAGGCGCCAGCAGTTCTTCAATCACTTCTTTTGGAATATCACGGTAGCTTTCAAATTTTTTCATATTATCTCCGTCCTAAAATGATATTTATAATTTTTCCAACAGCTCAGTGGGGACAACCACCACATCTCCCATAGTGAGGGGCGTATTGCATTTGGTAATGTGAATGCTGGTATAGCCACCGAAGGGGTGAAAATCGGCAGCCTGCCACTGGAACCTGTACTGTATCGTTCCTTCTGCCCCAGCCAACGGGAATCCTGTGGGGAATGCGTACTCAGGAATACCGCTGATTCGGACTCGGTCGCCCTGATGAAAATCTCCTTGGATGTCCAGGCTGCCGAACTGACTGGACAGATCTGCCTGAGAATTCCTCATAGGAAGAGCAACGGTAATCATTGCAACCTCAGACAAGTGGCCCCTGCATTGATTGAGGAGATATCCAAAAATGTCCACACAGTACTCATTGCCGCGCTTGTACTTTTTAACTACCTTTCCACACCCAACTGTGCAATCGCCGTGGTGTGTACGGGTTACATGTCTCCAATTGAGTACTCGAACTTGCCCGGCATCGCTAGCCCAGTTGGTTGCCAACCGTACAAGTTGATTTGCTCCGGCACCACCGAAATTGAACGGACGCGCGTTGCCCATCAGTCGGGCACGATTCTCGTTAAAGTGCCAGCACAGAGGGACAAAGGTGTTGTTTGTTTTCTCATCAGTTAAAACACCGCCGGGCAATTCACGGAAGCATCTGGATGGGTGAAAGGGGACCTCGTGTCGGGCAGCACAAAAGGCAACCATATCCCAGACGGTAGTCGGACCAATGGTAACAGGCGTGAGCTTTTCGCCCAGCTTTACATCTTCCCAGTAGCGTACTTCCTGCCCGCGAATCTGCTCTCCTTTGATAGTGCTGTTGATGAAGTCCCACTCTTCATCTGTATAGACGTGATCTTCATAGGGAAATTTGCTGAGGTCTGGAATGTTGGGCGCCGGGCGGAGTGTTAGCCCCACCAGAGTTTCAGAATGCCCGACCCGGTTCCCGTTTTCGTCAAATACACTACAGTTATTGTTGGCAAAGCCCCAATGACGCAGTCCGTTGTCGATCTGTTCACTGAGATCCTCCAGCGTATTTCCTTTCCGCTTCACGGTAAAACGATCCCCCACTTGAATCGGACGGTCATACTCAAAGTAATCTCCTGCGTAGTCGTGATCCAGGAATCCTTGCGTTGGATGGGGCGGCCACACGGTATAAGAGTTCACGGATTCCAGAAAATGCGGCGGAGCAATCAGTCCTCCGTATCCTGCAAGCCTTCCCCGTTCCGGATCGTTGAACAGCGGATTCCATGGGTCGACCCATTCAGTAAAATTCCGGATAGCATCGCGGGTAGCCACTGGTAGGTTTACGGTTGTGTTGGCTGCTGTTTCCGGGGTAATTTTATTGTGGACTTCATCCACAATTGCCTGCTCTACAGTGTTGTATACGCCATTTTTCAAGTTTCGAACCTCCTTCTCACGTGCACGTATTCTATATTGGCTGAGTATTTGACATTTACATCAGCCCTTGATATATTCTTTATAACATGCGGCCTGTAAATTTGGTTATTCTCAGTTTGACTTGGTGATTCACTTTTTGTATACTATCAATAAAATGCGGCACAGGATTGAGCATTTGCTGTTTGAAGGGGGCCACGTTGTGAATATCAATCATCTGAAAAGCTTTTTAGCCGTGGTGGAGACCGCGAGTTTTTCAAAAGCTGCAGAGGGGCTGTTTACCACTCAGCCTACCTTAAGCCGACATATTACGGCGTTAGAGGACGAATTAGGGGTTCAGTTATTGGACAGAGACCGGCATCATGTGAGAATGACACAGGCTGGAGAGCTCTTGTTTCAGGAAGGGAAACACTGGATTGCGCAAATGATATCTATTGAACGACGAGTGACCAATGCAGGATGTCACAATGACGCTAAATTGGATCTTATTTGCTCCCCCATGTATTCGCAGGTTCTGCGTAAGGTTTATCGCAAATTTACTGAGATTTTTCCGTCCATTATTTGCAATATCCGCCAGGTGGAAAGCGGGAAGGAGTTTGAGGTCGTTCAGCACGATGACGCTGATATTGGTATTCTGTTTTATACTCCCGAACTACCAGCGCAGAGCAACCTCCGATGCGCCAACATTTGTTCTGCAAAGATGTGCTTAGTTTGTGGCGTTGATGCTCCCATCGGGAGAAAGGGTGTTTTGTCTCTTGACGATTTTAAGGATGAAAAGCTAATTATTGCGCGCTCACCCATGAATGATTGGCTTGCCGGAGTCCATCAGTCAGTTCTGCCCTACTTCAAACAAGTTATTTATGTTGAAACGCTTGAAACTGTCATTTTAAGTATTTCAGCCAATCAAGGAATCGCGATCTGGCCGGAAATTGTGGTGCGGGATACCCAGAACTATAGTAAAGTCTTGAATGTGCCGGCATTTAAAGCGTCTTCGAATCTGGTTGCCGTATGGCGAGAGGACAATCGGAACGGCAATATTAAGCGATTTATTGATATGTGTAGCGAAATGGGATAAAATATTATTCAATACCGAAAGTGTAAAATTGACTTGTCAGATCCCGCAAAGAAATGTATAGTTTCCATTGAGAAGTAGCCGGATAAATCCCAGAAGTTCTCAATAATGTGTAGCGCTACTCCGGTTCCATGCAGGCTTGTCATGATATATGTGGCAGCATGGCAATGATGTGGTACAAGGCACACTTCTGCTGATCTGGGCGTGGTCAACTCCCGCGTCATAGATATAGGGAAGACGATACGCAAAAGAAACACTGACGCGGGGGGTACACCCACACCCCCCTATATACAAGGAGCTGCGGCTCCAACGGCAAAATAGCCGCCCCGGAAAATCCGGGGCGGCTGTTTTCATACGGCGGATACCGCCAAAAGGAGTGATTTTATGAGAATGACGTTAGGAGATTGGGAGGAGCTGAACCGGGAAGGTCGTGTCAAGGATTTTTCGCAAAATGGTTTGCAGCCCCTGGCGTGAATGAAGTCAGCCAGCAATGGAGGCATCCTCAACGGCGGCCTCCAGATGCTTCATGTTCATGTACTTCTTGTTGCCCCACTGGGTGCCAGCCACATGGCGTAGCCTGGCACAGACCAGCATGAGGGCAGAGTTGCCATCTGGGAAGCTGCCCACCACACGGGTGCGGCGGCGGATCTCCCGGTTGAGCCGTTCAATGACATTGTTGGTGCGGATACGAGTCCAGTGCTCGCTGGGAAAATCGCAGTAGGTCAGCGTTTCCTCTATGCCATCCTCCACCTTCTTGGCGGCCTCTTTCAGCTTCATGGAACGCAGTTCCTCCACCACCGCCTTAGCCTTTTCACGGGCGGCTTTCTTGCTCTCCTGAGCGTGAATTGCCTTAAGCATCTTAGCTACCAGCTTTACTTTGGAGCGAGGCGTGACTGAGAACACATTGCGGTAAAAGTGGACGGTGCAACGCTGGTATTTGGCCTCAGGAAACACCTCTCCCACGGCCTCCAGCATGCCAAGGCACTTGTCGCCAACAATGAGTTTCACGCCGTCCAGGCCACGCCCGCGGAGCCATTGAAAGAAGCTGACCCAGCTGGTCCTGTCCTCTTTCATTCCCTCAGCGGCGCCCAGGACCTCACGATATCCGTCCTCATTCACTGCAATTGCCACAAGAATGGCTACATTTTCAAACTCTCCGCCCCAGTTGCGCCGCAGGTAGATCCCATCCACATAGACATACGGATAGCGCCCACCCTGCAAAGGGCGGTTCCGCCAATCCTCGATGTGGACATACGCCTTCTTGTTCAGCTCACTGATGGTGGAGGGAGAGACCTTGCTGCCCCACAAGGCCTCGGTGATGTCCTCCACACGCCGGACAGATACCCCGGCCAGGTACATCTCAATGAGAGCCTCTTCCACGCTGCTCTCCCGGCGGCGATACCGCTCAATAATGGCAGTCTCAAAGGAGATTCCCTTGAGCTTAGGTACCTTGAGAGTAACATCCCCGGAAGTGGTGGTGAGGTTGCGGTTGTAGTGGCCGCTGCGGTAGCCCTGGCGCTGCTCATTGCGCTCGTACCGGGCAGCCTGGGTCAGCTTCTCTGCCTCGGCCTCCAGCAGTTCGTTGAGGGTTTCCTCTACGCTGCCGCGTACAAGTTCCTTGAGTTGACCCTTGATAACATCCTCATTTAGCTGTACAATCTTTTCCGACATGGTTTGCCGTCTCCTTTCAGAATGGTGGTGTCGCGACTTCATTCTACCAGAGATCTGCAAACCATGTCTCTTTTTCTTTTTGCGAAACTTATTCTACCTGACCACCGGGAAACCGGGATGGACCGGGTATTTGCGGTACTGGAGGAATTGCTGCGTGCCGCATCCAAAAGTACGTCCCGAGACGGGGAAACCCGGATGGTGGTTCCGCAAAAGGTAAACGACCTGAGGGCGCTGGGCCGGGCGCTGTCCAATCCCGGCTCCAGGGAAGACGTGGGATTCCTCGAACTCTGTCCCGCAGGGGCTGCCCGCTCCAGGCGCCCGGGCGGTTTCCACTATGACAGAGAGGGGGTCCGGCGACTGGCCAGGGTGCTCCTGGATACCGGGGCCAACACGTTTGATGCGGTTTGTCTGGTTCGCCACGGAGAGATCGAGCTGGGGGTTACCGTGCCGGATGCGGTGATTGTCAGCAGGGCTCCGACGGAAGGGCAGGCAGAAGGAAGTACAGAAAGCAGAGGAGGATGACAGACTATGATGGGAAATCTGGAAAGCAGCGTGCAGCAATTCGCCCTGGAGCTGCGGGATGAGCTCCAAGAGATGCAGTGCCACCATGCAGAATGGTGTCTGGATAGAGAAAAAGCCGACATTTTTGTCAGCGCCTGCGCTTTCCTGTACCGGCTCTCTGTGGAATCGTTCGGGGAAGTGACCTGGATTGACGCAGAGCCCGGGGCGGAATGCACGGCCGGCGCGCTGTTTGACGATCTGGAGATCTCGGGAGAGCTGCTGCGCTGGTTCCGGGAACTGCTGCTCCAGGTGGACAGCATGAGCATCACCCCGGGCGATGAGGAAGAGACGGTCGTTCTGTCATTCAGTGTGGAGGGGGTGTGGGAGTGAGTGACTTTGCTGCTTCGGTACAGATTTAGCTTGTCCGGGAAGAATTGGAATGCTATGATGTAAATAATGATACCTGCATTTTGTCGGATTGGGAGGCGATAGGATGGCCAAGAAGAACGACGGGAAGAAGCCCGAGCGGGCGGGCTTTTTCGACTTCAACCGGGACGGGAAGGTCTCGCTCGGCGAGCACTGGATCGCCTATCAGATCTTCAAGGACTGTATGCGTCAGGAGGATCAGAGGGACGATTTCCTGGGCGATGACTTCTTTTCCTCCCCTGCTCCGGACCCCTATGCGTGGCGGTGCCATTGCAGAGACGGTTCGGAATATGGCGTTGACCCGGAGGATTACGAGACGGAACAGGCGTATGAAGACGCTTTGAAACGGTACGCCTGGCGGCTCGAATGTGAGGACGGCACGGAATACGATGTCGACCCGATGGATTTTGAAACAGAGGAAGCATACAACGAGGCGCTGGCGGAAGAGAAGTACGCCTGGCGGGAATCCTGCGAGGATGGCAGCGAGTACGATATCGATCCAGAGGACTACGAGACGGAAGAGGAGTATGAGGACGCGCTGGAAGACGCGAAGTGCGACTGGCAGAATGAGGTGTTCGCCCTTGGCTGGCAATATGGGGTGAACCCTCAGGAGTATGAGACCAGGGAGGAGTTTGAACAGGCGCTGGAAGCGGAAAGGAGCAGTGCCCCGTCCCCAGAGGGGGACGCGGCGGAAGAAGCTGCCGATGAGGACGAGATCCGGCCGGAGGACTACCCCAACCAGCGGACCTATCAGGCTGCGTACAACCGGGATGGCATCCATCGGGGATATGTGATCTGTATGAGCGCCACCATCAAAGAACAGGAGCTGGCCCGGTGCGAATTTATCCTGGGAGAGGACAGCCCCCTGGCGGCCCGGTATCTCACGGTGGACGGAGAGTTTCTGTGCGCCCAGGCGGTGAAAGAGCATTTCCCGGGCCTGCCTGTCCAGGTGCAGCCGGAGGATGAGGCGTGCAACACCCCGCTGGGAAAACTGATCCGCAGCCTGGCCAGGCAGGATCCTGCCCTGGCGCTGGAGATCTGGCTGTGGTGCATCCAGCAGTTCTATCCCTACCGGGAATATTCTGACGAGCAGGATTATCTGCTGGAGGAAGTGCTGGAACAGATGGATGACCTGCCGGAGGAATTTCTGACACGGCTGGCGGACCGGCTGGCACAGCGGGAAGCGTTGAGAAAGCAGGTGGCCTCGGGCAGCGATTCCTCCGGGGAGGCCATGCGTACCCTGTGCGCTCTGGAGCTGCGGCGGGGCCATGGGCCGGCTGCCCAGGCCCTGCTCCGGGATTTCCTGGCGGGAGAGCGGGCTCCCGGCGCGCAGATTTGCGAGCTGGCGGAAGGGCTGCTCTGGGACTGTCGGGAGGAAGACGGTCTGGAGCAGATGGAGGCATTCCAGACCTATCTCCTGCCGCTGCTGGCCGGGGTGAAAAAGTCCGCAGTTCAGCGCAGCGTCAAGTCATGGAGGCGGAAGGCGGCACAGTACATCGATGAGATGGAGCGGACGTGCGAAAAGTACGCCTACACCCGGCGGTATGCCTGGCGGGCAGACTGTCAGGACGGCTCCGAATATCGAATAGACCCCCTGGACTATGAGACCCGGGAGGAGTATGACGCGGCCATCCTGGAGGCCAGGTACGGCTGGCGGGAGTACTATGCCGACACGAAAGAGGAACTGGGCCTGGATCCCCAGGACTATGAGACGGAAGCTGAGTTCTCCCGGGTCGTGCAGGAGGCGCAGGAGCGCCGCTGGGCTCAGGAAGCAGGGGAACGCAGGCGCAGGCGCGAGGAGGAGCTGGCCCGGCGGCGTCAGGAGCGGGAGGAGCAGCGGGCCAAAGCCCGCCAGGCGGTCCAGGCAGACCCCCTGGCCGCGGAGGATCAGACGGTGTACACGTTCTGCGGGGTGCGGTTCCACGATGCCGATGCCGGGCCGGTGTACCACTACCGCACGGAGGAGACGGACATCCACGTCGGGGATCAGGTCATTGTCCCCGTGGGGGAGGAAAACCGAGAGGTGACTGCCCGGGTGGTGTCTGTGGGGCAGTACCTGCGGGGCACGGCGCCCTATCCCGTGGACCGGGCGAAGTTTATTCTGGGACGGACTGATACTTAAGCGAAGGTGTCTTTCCTGTTGGTGTTTTTGAACATGCCTTTGAACAAGTTTTGAGCATAACGCTTAGGACTCCCACACAAAGTTAACTGTAAAGAGAGGCGTTGTTTTAAACCGCTCCCATTCCTTCGTTCCTCGTCTATGACATTGGAGATTTACTGCAAGAACTTGAGTTTTTTGTAAATATTTGAAAAATACATTGAGACCGCCTATTGTTTTTGCTATAATATGGGTTGCAATTTTGTGAATAAGCCACATCTGTGCATTCTGCGGCACCTAAAGGCCACCGGTGCGGTGGCCTTTAGGTGCCGCAGAATGCACCATGCACCATTTTAGCGGAAGCAGTGCACCATTTATGCGGAGATAATGCACCATCATCTGCGGTCAAGCTACACTTTTTGAGCGGCGTATTCACAAGATATTAGTGGAAACCAATAACCGCCGCAAAGGACAGCTCATCCGAGAACTGTTAAAGGCGGCAGAAAGTGAGGACGACAATGGAACAGACAAACCTGTGGTTGCAGTAATTTGTCGATGACTTTTCTGCGAACTTTTTGAAAACCTCTTGATTTTTCTTCTGCTTTTGAGTATAATATTATCAAATCACGATTCAGTAAATCAAGATTAGATGATATTGGAGGCGTGAGTTATGTTTATAGGCAGAGAAGCCGAACTGAAATTCTTAAACGATAAGTACGAAGATAACGGCGGTCAGCTTATTGTTTTATACGGCAGACGGCGTGTTGGTAAGACCGAAACTTTGAGAGAGTTTTGCAAGGGAAAGCCGCACGTATTCTTCTCCTGCACACAGACGACCGACAGAGCACAGCTTCAAAGGTTTTCCAAGCAGTTGTTAAAGGAGAATATTCCCGCACGAAACTACGTTACCGAGTTTGCGGATTGGGAAAAAGCCTTCCGTGCCGTTTTGGATCTTCCTTATGGGGATGAAAAAAAGCTCATTATCATAGACGAATTTCCGTATATGTGTAAGAGCAATAAGAGTATTCCTTCTATTCTGCAAAACCTTTGGGATGCAGAACTTCGGGATGCCAACGTGATGATCGTTCTCTGTGGTAGTGCAATGAGCTTTATTGAAAAGGAATTGCTTGCAGAAAAGAACCCGCTGTACGGTAGAGCAACGGGTATCTACAAAATGAAGGAAATGGGATTTTACGATGCCGTAAAATTCTTCCCCGATTACTCCGAGCGTGACAAGGTAATTGCCTATTCTGTTCTCGGCGGTATTCCTCATTACCTGCGTCAATGGAACCCCAAGTTATCCGTTGCCGAGAATATCAAGCGCAATATACTGACAAAAGGTTGTATTCTGTATAGCGAAGTAGATTTCCTGCTTCATCAGGAACTGCGGGAAACGCCGATTTACAATTCCATTATTGAAGCGGTTGCCCTCGGTAACACGACTTTGAACAATATCAGTCAGAAGTCGCTCATAGAGGATACATCCAAAACAAGCGTGTATCTCAAAAATCTCATTGAACTCGGTATTGTAGAGCGTGAGTTTTCCGTTGATGCAAAAGTAAAAGAGCAAGCCAACGGAAACCGAGGAACCTACCGCTTGACCGATAATTTCTTCCGCTTTTGGTACGCTTTCGGATTTGCGAACTTCTCTCAGCTTGAGGACGGCGACGTGGAGGGCGTTTACGAATATATCGTAGAGCCTGCGCTTCATCAGTTTGCTTCCTTTGCCTTTGAGGACGTATGCCGTGAGTTTGTACGAGAAATGCAAAAGAGAAACGAACTGCCTTTCCGTTATACCAAAATGGGAAGATGGAAGGGAAAGACAACGGTTAGAGATACCAAAGCAGACCGTGGCTATCGGATTGCCGAAACCGAAATTGACCTTTTGTGCATTGACAGAACCGGTGATGAATACTTGGTTGGCGAGTGCAAATTTAAAAAAGAGCCTTTTGAGTATGGCGAATATCTTAACACCTTGATGAAACTTTCTCCGTTAAAGGAAAAGGCAAAATTCCACTATGCGCTGTTCTCCGAAAACGGCTTTGACGAGAAGATCGAAGCAGATGCCGCAGAAAACGGAACAAGCCTTTATTCCCTTGAGCAGATTGTAAACTATGGTTTGAAAGGTTAAGAAGTATCGGTATGAGCGAGAAGAAAAATCACTATACTATTGATGTTCCGCCACATTTGAGTGCGGAGCTATGGCACACATTGACCGACAATTTTGAAGTGACGATCAAACGTAAATGCCATTCACCGGACGAAGAACTCAATGTTTCCATTGAAATTACCGACAAGAAAACAAAATAAGCGTATGAGTGCAGCTTGTAGAAATACAGGCTGCTTTTTTTATGCCCGACTGCTGCCGGGAAAGCTTTATATTTTCACTGTCCTCTTGGCGGGGTGCGGCTTCCGTTCAGGCGCCGTGGCTCTGTCTGCGTCGTCACCGGGCAGCAGGGTGGCAGAAGCAGGCCAGCTCGTGGTCATTGACCACCCCCACCGCCTGAAGGAAGGAATACACAATGGTGGTGCCCACGAAGCGCATGCCCTGGCGTTTCAGATCGCCGGAGATGCGGTCGGACAGCTCAGTGCTGGCGCGGAACACATCGTCTGTGTTCACGATCACCTCGCCCCCGGTGAAGCCCCACAGGTAGCGGTCAAAGGAGCCGAACTCCCGCTGGATGGCCAGAAACACCCGGGCGTTCCCGATGGCGGCCTGGATCTTGCGCCGGTTGCGGACGATCCCGGCGTCTCCCATCAGCGCCTCCACCTTCTCCGGGCCGTACCCGGCCACCACTTCCGGCTGAAAGTGGTCAAAGGCGGCGCGGAAGGCCTCCCGCTTTTTCAGGATGGTGAGCCAGGACAGGCCCGCCTGAAAACTCTCCAGGGTCAGCATCTCGAAGAGTTTCCGGTCATCGTGCTCCGGCCGCCCCCACTCCTGGTCGTGGTAGGCCAGGTAGAGCTCTGAATTGGGATCTGCCCAGCGGCAGCGTGTCATGGGAATCGACCTCCTTCAAGGTATCTTCACCCTGATCATACACGGCAAACCTTCCCTTGGCAACCGGAATTTCGGGACGCCGGGACAACACCGGGGTTTCTCAGGCTCAGTTCAGCTCCAGACGGAAGGTGTCCTGGGCGAACCGGGCGCCGTACCGGAAGCCGGTGATGAAGCTGTCCAGGCACTGTGTCCCGTTCACCGTGCTCCAGGCGTTGACATACTCGATGAACCAGGACTGTACCTCCCCGCTCAGCGCCCGGGTGAGCTGCTCTTCCCGCTCATCCAGCACCTGCAGCTCCCGCTGGATCCGCGCCTCGTGGTCCCCCTGGCAGCGCTGGGGGTCCAGCTCCTGATAGTACAGCTCCTCAATGAAGCCCATACACATCCCCCTCTCCGCCGTCCAGGCGCCACAGCCCCAGCTCCAGCAGCCGCTGCCGATACTCCGGCCAGATCCAGAACTCCGGGGCGCCATCTCTGCCGTTCTGCCACAGCGCCTGGGCCAGGTCCCTGGCGGCGCGCACGTCTGCCTCACTGTCGCCCCACTGCCCGCCGTACTGGAGCCGCCGGCCCACCAGCGCCCGCAGCCCCTGCTCCAGAGCCTTCCACTCCAGCGCGGTTACCCGGCCGTACAGCTCGGACACCATCTGGGCGCACCGGAACAGCCGCTCCCCGCTCATCCTGCCCTTCTTGTCCAGACAGAAGGGGACAAGCAGCTCCACCGTCCCGTCCGGCCAGGCCCAGAGGAAGTGGGCGGGCACCCGCTCCAGCCCCTGGCGGCGGCACCGCTCAAAGTGCTGCCACAGGTTGTAGCCCCGCTGCAGCTGAGGGGGCAGCTCCCCGTCCCGCCGCCGGGCGTAGATCTCCCGGATGAGGGCCCGCCGCAGGCCCTGCAGCAGGCACTCCCGGCCGTAGCCTTGGTCCTCCCGGGGCAGCACCTTCCACAGGAGCATGAGGTGCGCCTGCTGGTTCCGGTAGTCCTCCACGTCGCGGATGCGCCCCAGGTTCTGGCAGGCCAGCATCCGGTCCCGCTCCCGGGGCGCCTTCGACGGGAAGCGGATGCTCAGCTCATAGCACTCCTCCAGCGCCTCCATCCACGGCAGGGTGAGCTCGCCGGCCAGGCCGTCCGCCGCCCAGTCCAGCAGCGTCGTCTGGAGCAGCCCGTCCAGATAGTCGCTCACACACGCCAAGAAGTGGATGGGCAGGCCGTCCGTCAGCCGGTGATACGCCTGGCAGTGCTTATTCAGCCACTCCGGCTGGCTCTCCTCCAGCATCGCGTGCATCAGCTCCCCCGCCCGCTGGGACGCCTGCTCCAGCTGTTCCGATTGTCGCGCTCTGATGTCGTTCATTTCAGATAAACCTCCTGTTTTGGTTTGAAAACCAAAAAGGCACAGCCATGCAGGTGGAAAAACCTGACACGGCTGTGCCCTGGAAGTCCTCTGTTCCGGGTAGCACAGGGGCTCCCCTGCGCCGGATGGGAAAATCCCGTCTTGCGTTTGACCTGCAAAAAGGGTATACTATTCCCGGTGCGGCGCGGAGAGATCCGCAGTGTAGGTGGGCTAATCACCTGCGCAGGCATGGGAGAGCTGCAACTCTTCCATGCTGCCGTACTTTTTTCGTTTTCTGACGGTACTATAGAGTTCAAAGTTCTCGAAAGAAATCGAGATAAAATTGCAAAAAGGGGGTTGACAAAATCGCAAAAGTGTGC
>CALWXG010000067.1 GCA_944385435.1 uncultured Oscillospiraceae bacterium | reverse complement strand
AGGTGATGCCCTTGTCCTGGTACTCGAAGTAGATGGGCAGGTTGGCCAGGTGGGTCTTGAAGCGCCAGTCGGAGGAGGAGTCCATGCCGGCGGAGGTGAAGGCGGAGAAGCCCAGCTCACCCTTCCGGGCGGTGATGTCCTCGGCCACGGTCTTCAGATCCTCGAAGGACTGGATGTCCTCCACGGAGTAGCCGGCCTCGGCCAGCAGGGTGGTGTTGACGATGATGCCGTAGGACTCGATGACGTAGGCGATGCCGGCCACCTCTTCCCCGTTCTTCAGGGCGTAGTTCTCACTGGTGAGCTCGCCGTACAGGGCGGAGCCGGACAGGTCATAGCAGTAGTCCTTCCAGCTGTTCAGGCCCACAGGGCCGTTCACCTGGAACATGGTGGGGGCCTCGTCCTTGGCCATCTCGCTGGTGAGCATGGTCTCATAGGTGCCGGAGGCGGCGGTGACCACCTTCACGGGCACGCCGGTCTCAGCGGTGTAGATCTCGGCCAGTTCCTGCCACTGAGCGTCCTGCTCGGGCTTGAAGTTCAGATAATAGACGGAGCCGGCAGCCTCGCCGCCGGGCTCCTCGCCGGCCGGCTCAGAGGCAGGCGCTCCGCTCTCGCCGCCGGGGGCCTGGCTCTCCTCCCCGCCGGTGGGTCCGCAGGCGGCAAAGGCCATCACCATGGCCAGGGCCAGCAGCAGTGCAAGCAGCTTCTTTTTCATTATGATTCCCTCCTGAAATCAAATTTTGTATCCAGCAAAAGATACGTTCTAATTTCGGAAACGTTTTCGTCTCCCTACGCTTCACATTATAGCTATTTGCCGAAAAATATCAAGCATATTTTGGGTTTCTCGTGCAGAATCATCGTTTTCTATAATCAGTTATTCTCTGTTTATAACAGAATGACGATGTATTCCATGTCGTTTTCCGAAAACGTTTTCGGTAAGCGGCAGTATATCTTTGTTCCCACGCAAAAAAGAGAGGGGCCGCTATGCGTGCGGCCCCTCTTCCTCCGGCGTCTGCACCGGGAACTCCATCATGCACAGGTCCAGATCCACCGGTGTGGGAATTCCGTCCACTGTCCCCTGGCTGGTATACTGCCACATGGCGAAATGGTACCGGAAGGTGGTGGCCTCCCAGTCCTGGGTGTAGTGGGCCAGCCAGAAGGGCCAGTCCAGCAGTGCCTCCAGATCCAGCTCACTGTAGGCCTTGGACGGGCTGAAGTACACCATGGGCTGGTAACCCCTGGCCTCCACCTCCTGACAGAAGGCCACGGCGCACTCGGTCTGGGTCTGCCCGTCGGTGTCCCGGGTGCGGGAATCCTCCGCCCCCTGCCGTTCCCAGTCATAGACCACCGGATAGGTGAGCTCATAGCCCTCCAACAGCTCCATGGCGTACCGGGCCTCTTCCCTGGCCTCCTGGGCGGTCACAGCCTGGGAGAAAAAGTAGGCCCCCACCTTCAGGCCGGCGGCCAGGGCCTCCTCCATGTTCTGCCGGAAGCAGCTGTCTTCGTACAGCCCACCCTCGGTGTAGCCCCGGAACCCCACCCGGATGATGGCAAACTCCACGCCGGCCTCCCGGACTTTCGCCCAGTCGATTTCCCCCTGATAGCTGGACACATCCACTCCCACATGGCTGGGGGAATCCCCTTGATAGGTGAGAAACCCATCTACCACCGCAAAGTCCTCCGGCGCATAGGAGTTGGCCGGTACCGGATCCGCAGACAGCGGCGTGCAGCCGGTGAGCAGCAGTGCAGAGAGCAACAATAGAACCATTCGTCTGAATTTCACGGGGGATCTCCTTCTTGCGTTTTTGTTTAGCATAGCACAAAAAGGCGGGGCCCGCCAGACGGCAGGTCCCACCTTTCAGAAAATTTAAGAATTCCAGTCAATGGCAGCCCTTGCAGTGGCCGCAGTTACCGCTGCATCCGCCGCCGTTTTTCTTGTCCTTGATGATGGCGCGCACGGCAAGCACTACGATGGCCGCCAGCACAATCACTACAATGGCAGTTGTCATGGTTTCGTTCCTTTCCGATGATTGCCTCAGGCCTTCACGGCGTCCACCGCCCGCAGATTGTCGGACTCACCCTGATAGCCCTTGCGGAAGAGCAGGTACACCAGTCCGGCGATGAACACCACCGCCACCACGGTGAACAGGTTGAAGGACACCTCGCCGGTGAAAAGACCGCCGATCTGGTAGACGATGAGGGAGATCACATAGGCAAAGCCGCACATATAGCCGATGGCGGCCAGGGTCCATTTGGGATTGTTCATCTCCCGCTTGATGGCGCCCATGGCGGCAAAGCAGGGGGCGCACAGCAGGTTGAAGATCATGAAGGCATAGGCCCCGATGCCGCTGAAGGCCAGGGCGATGTTGGCCGTCAGGTTGCCGGGATAGCACACGCCCATGGTGGACACCACTTCCTCCTTGGCGATGAGGCCGGTGATGGTGGCCACGGTGGCCTGCCAGTTGCCGAAGCCCAGGGGGGCGAAGATCCAGGCGATGGCGTTGCCGATGTTGGCCAGGATGGAGTGGTTGTTGTCCTCCACCATGCCGAAGGCGCCGTTCTCAAAGCCGAAGCCCTGGAGGAACCACAGCACGATGGTGGACACCAGGATGATGGTGCCGGCCCGCTTGATGAAGGACCAGCCCCGCTCCCACATGGAGCGCAGCACGTTGCCCGCGGAGGGGGCGTGGTAGGCGGGCAACTCCATGACAAAGGGGGCGGGATCGCCGGCAAAGGCCTTGAACTTCTTCAGGATGATGCCGGAGAGGATCACCGCCGCCACGCCGATGAAGTAGGCGGAGGTGGCCACCAGCGGGGAGTGGCCGAACAGGGCGGCGGCAAACAGGGCGATGATGGGCATCTTGGCGCCGCAGGGGATGAAGCCGGTGGTCATGATGGTCATCTTCCGGTCCCGGTCCTGCTCGATGGTGCGGGAGGCCATAATGCCGGGCACACCGCAGCCGGTGGCCACCAGCATGGGGATGAAGGACTTGCCGGACAGGCCGAAGCGGCGGAAGATCCGGTCCATGATGAAGGCGATGCGGGACATGTAGCCGATATCCTCCAGGATGGCCAGCAGCAGGAAGAGCACCAGCATCTGGGGCACGAAGCCCAGCACGGCGCCCACGCCGCCCACGATGCCGTCCAGGATCAGGGAGGCCACCACGTCGTTGCAGCCGATGGCAGTCAGGCCGTTCTCCACCAGCACCGGGATGCCGGGCACCCACACGCCGTACTGCGTGGGATCGGGCTCGGGCACAGTGAGGGCCTGTTCATAGACCGCCTCGTCCACGGGGATGACGGCGGTGTCGCCGCTCTCGTCGTCGTAGAGGTAGGCCTCTGTCTCGCCGGCCTCATAGGCCTGGATGATGGCGTCCGCCTCCTCGAAGGCGCCGGAGACCTCGTCCCAGGCCTCGGTGTCGGCGGTGAAGGGGACGAACCAGCCGTCGCCGAACAGGCCGTCGTTGGCCCAGTCGGTGAGGTGGGTGCCGATGGACACCGTCCAGGATCCCATGGCCAGGGAGTACACCAGGGCCATTACCACCACGAAGATGGGCAGGGCGGCAATCCGGTTGGTCACAATGCGGTCAATCTTGTCAGACAGAGACAGCCCTGTGCGCTTTTTCTTCACACAGGAGGCAATCACCTTGGTAATGTACTCATAGCGCTCGTTGGTGACGATGGACTCCGCGTCATCGTCCATGGCCTGCTCACAGCCGGTAATGGCCTGCTCTACCTTGGCCTTCACATCGGCGCCCAGGGTGAGCTTGCTCATCACCTGCTCGTCCCGCTCGAACACCTTGACGGCGTACCAGCGCTCCATGCCCTGAGGCACGGCAGAGCCCAGGGCGGACTGGATCACGCCCAGCGCGTCCTCCACGGCAGCGGCATAGTGCAGCGGCTTGGGGCCGCCGCTTCCCTTCAGGTTCTTCGCTGTGGCGATGAGCTGCTCCAGCCCCTCGCCCTTCAGGGCGGACACCTCCACCACCGGACAGCCCAGGGCTTTGGACAGCTTGCCCGCGTCGATGGCGTCGCCGCTCTTGCGCACCAGGTCCATCATGTTCAGGGCAATCACCACCGGAATGCCCATCTCCATGAGCTGGGTGGTGAGGTACAGGTTGCGCTCGATGTTGGTGGCATCCACGATGTTGATGATGCCGTCGGGCCGCTCTCCCACCAGATACGACCGGGCCACCACTTCCTCCAGGGTATACGGGGACAGGGAGTAAATGCCGGGCAGGTCGGTGAGAATTACCTCTTTGTCCGCCTTGAGCCGTCCTTCTTTCTTTTCCACAGTCACGCCAGGCCAGTTGCCCACCCGCTGGTTGGATCCGGTCAGCGCATTGAACATGGTCGTCTTGCCGGAGTTGGGGTTGCCGGCAAGCGCCAATCTGATAGACATGTCTGATTCCTCCTCCGAGATGGTTAGGATTAACTAACCATAGTTGAAAAATGTAAGCGCCCGCAGGCGCCACAGCCTTCCGCTTGCAACAGGGTCTCTGGAAAATTACGTCACTTCAATGCAATCTGCGTCCCCTTTGCGGATGGACAGTTCATATCCCCGGATTGTGATCTCCACCGGGTCTCCCAGCGGAGCCACCTTGCGCACAAAAATACTGGTGCCCCGGGTGATGCCCATGTCCATGATACGCCGGCGCAGTGCGCCCTCACCGTGGAGTTTTACCACAGACACCGTATCACCCACTTTTACATCCCTCAGCGTTTTCATCCCGCTCGCCTCCTCGCAAATTCCTATCACTGGCAGAACGCTCCGGTTAAACCATGATCCGGTTGGCCATGCCGCGGCTGAGCGCGATCCGGGTCCCCTTCACGTTGACGATCAGGTTTCCTCCAACCTCGTTGACCACGGACACCGCTCCGCCCTCCACAAATCCCAGGCTTTTCAGAAAAGTGCGAATCTCATCTTTCCCGGTAATCTTTTTTACGGTACCTTCCTGGCCCTTGGCCAGCATTGTCAGCGGCATAATGGGTATCCCTCCGTTCTGCAACAGTTAGCTGTTTCTAACACCCATGAGTTTACCATCTGCGCTGCGGGTTGTCAATAGCTAACCCACAGATTTAGGATTGTCAACTCCCAAAAAATATGCTATCCTTTTCTGGGGTGATTTTATGCAGATCCATGAATCAGGCGAAAACTATCTGGAGGCTATTCTGGCTCTGAGTGAAAAGGGACCAGTTCGTTCCATTGACGTGGCGCAATATCTGGGTTTTTCCAAGCCGAGTGTCAGCCGGGCTATGACGCTGCTCCGGGAAAACGGCTATGTCATCATGGATGATATCGGTCTACTCACTCTTACCCCATCCGGCATGGAGGTGGCCGAGCGCATCTACGAGCGGCACCGCCTGCTCACCCAGTGGCTCATCCGCCTGGGAGTAGATCCGGAAATTGCCGCCCAGGATGCCTGCAAGATTGAACATGACCTGAGTCCGGAGACCTTTGAGGCTCTGAAAAAACACAGCCAGGCCATGGGCGGCGAATAGCCCTGGACCCTTCAGATCTAAAAAACTGCGGAACGCGGCTCTTCTCCAGGGCCATGCTCCGCAGTTTTCGCTTTTCTGTGGCTTTCTCCGCATCATTCCAGACGTGCTCCGCCTGTCGGCTGGCAGGCTTGGATCTCCTCCAACTCCTCCTGGGTGAAGAACCTGTCTTTATAATAGTACTTCCGGTCCTCCTGGGTGATGGGCCGGATCACCCGGCAGGGATTGCAGGCGGCGATGACCATGGGCGGGATGTCGCGGGTCACCACGCTGCCTGCCCCGATCACCGCCCCGTCCCCGATGGTGACGCCGGGGAGGACCGTGGTGCTGCCCCCGATCCACACACTGTTCCCGATGGTGATGGGCTGGCCGTACTCATAGCCGCTGTTCCGGGCCTCCGGGTGGACGGGATGACCGGCGGTGTACAGGGAGACGTTGGGGGCGATCTGGGCGTTGTCCCCAATGGTCACCGGGGCCACGTCCAGGATCACCAGGTTGAAGTTGGCGTAAAAATCCTCTCCCACGGTGATGTTGGCCCCGTAGTCGCAGTGAAAATCCGGCTCGATGAACAGCCGCTGCCCGGTTTTCCCCAGGATGCGCTTCATCAGCTCCGTGCGCTCTCCCCACCGCTCCGGAGGCAGGTGGTTGTACTCATGGCACAGCCGCCGGGCCCGCTCCCGCGCCTGGGGCAGGCCGTCCAGCCACCCCTTGTAGGGCAGGCCCGCCAGCATCCGCGCCTTCTGGTCCATATCGCCTCTGTCCCGCTCCATTACCGCTTCTCCTCCCGCATCTCCCCGGCCAGGCTGCGGGCAAACAGGGCCCGCACCTGATCCAGGTCCTCTGTCTGGCCCAGGGCCCACATGAGCTTGGTCACCGCCGCCTCGGTGGTCATGTCGTATCCCTGGATGACCCCCTCCGCCAAAGCCTTCTGCCCCGCCTGGTAGAGGGTGAAGTCGCTGCTCTCATACAGGCACTGGGAGCACACCACCACCGCCATCCCCGCCTGGCTGGCGGTGTGGAGCTTCTCAATGAGATTGCGGCGGATAAAATGCAATCCCCCTGCCCCGAAGGCCTCGATGACCACTCCCCGGTAGTGCATCTGGAGGAGCATGTCAAAGATCTCCGGGTTGAGGCCAGGGGTGAGCTTGATGAGGAACACCTCCTCACACAGCTGATCCCGCAGGCGGCAGGGCCCCAGCAAGGGAGGGATCGCGGACCGGCGCACCGTCAGCCCCGAGCCGCTCACGTGAGCCACCAGGGGCCAGTTCACGCTGTCAAAGGCGTCGAAGTCGGTGGTGCGGGTCTTCACCGCCCGGCAGCCCAGCATCACCTTCCGGTTGAAGGCCAGGAACACCCCCGGACAGCCGGAGGCAGCCATGGCAAAGGCGGTGCGGAGATTGTCCATGCCGTCGGTGAGGGGGTGCTCGATGGGCAGCTGGGCTCCGGTGAGCACCACGGGGATGGGAATGTTCTGCACCATATAGGACAGCACCGATGCGGTGTAGGCCATGGTGTCCGTACCGTGGGAGATGACCACCCCGTCATACTCTTCCCGGGCGTCAAAAACACTCCTGGCGATGAGCCGCCATTCCTCCGGCTGGATGTTGGACGAGTCCAGGTGGAGAATATCCCGCACCGTCAGCTCATATGTACTGGCCAGCGCCCCCAGATAGTGTGTCAGCGCTTCTCCGTCCAGGCCGGGCGCCAACCCCTCTTCGGTCAGCCGGGAGGCGATGGTGCCCCCGGTGGTCAGCAATAAAATCCGTTTCACGGCGATTCCCCCTTGTCAAAAAGGCAGTATACCAAAGAGCGGCGGATTTTGCAACTTGTCCGCACCCCTTTCCTCTGATATAATGGCCATAAACCATATCCCGAACTACGAGGAGGTAACCCTGTTATGAAATACGACCTTCTGGTGGTCGGCGCCGGCCCCGCCGGACTCACCGCCGCCATTCAGGCCCGGGCCCGGGACAAGTCCGTGCTGGTGGTGTCCAACGAGCCCACCGCCAGTCCCCTGTGCAAAGCGCCCCAGATGGACAATTATCCCGGCATTCCGCACATCTCCGGTCTGGACCTGGTGGAGCGGCTGCTGGCCCAGGCAAAGGAGATGGGCGCTCAGCTCCGCCTGGGCCGTGTACTCAGCCTGATCCCGCTGGGGGAGAGTGTCATGGCCTCCATCGGCGACCAGGTGGAGGAGGCCGGCGCGGCTGTCCTGGCCACAGGCGTCGCCCGTGCCACGCCTCTGAAGGGTGAGGAGAAGCTGCTGGGCCGGGGGGTGAGCTACTGTGCCACCTGCGATGGCATGTTCTACCGGGACCGCCCCATTGTCGTGGCCGGAGACGCCCCGGACCTGGAGGAGGAGACGGAATACCTGCGCTCCATTGGCTGCCTGGTCACCTCGGTCCGGCTGCCCGGCCTGGAAATTCTGGGCGACACCCAGGTCACCGGGGTGCGCACCGCTGCCGGAGCGGAAATCCCCTGCGACGGCGTCTTCCTGCTGCGGGCCTCCATCGCCCCTGCCCAGCTGGCGCCCGGGCTGGAGCTGGAACATGGTTATATTAAGGTAGATGGCCGGATGGCCACCAATCTCCCCCGGATCTACGCCGCGGGAGACTGTACCGGCCAGCCTCTTCAGCTGGCCAAGGCAGTGGGTCAGGGCCAGACTGCCGCTCACTACGCGTTGCTGGAACAATAAGGGAGCCGTTTTTTTGGAAACTTTCTGGTCAGATATTGAAATTCTTCTGTAAAGATGTTAACATGGTAACAACGATGGGGACTCCCCCAAATCGAATCAAGGAGTGATTGTGATGGTCAAGGTAATTATGGGCCTGAAAGGCACCGGCAAGACCAAGCAGATGATTGATCTCATTAATACGGCTGTGGATACAGAACATGGCAACGTGGTAGCGATTGCCCACGACTCCAAGCTGACTTATGATATTAGCTACAAAATCCGCCTGGTTGACACTTCGGAGTACAATATCCCCAACTACGACACCCTGAAGGGCTTCCTGTACGGTCTTTACGCCAGCAACTACGACATTACCCACGTATTCATCGAGAGCCTGAACAAGCTGGTTCCCACCGTGGGCAACGAGGACGTGGAGCCCTTCCTGGATTGGCTGGAAGCGTTCTCCCAGAAGAGCGGCATCAAGTACACCGTCTCCATCAGTGAGGATGCCTCCAAGGCCAGCGAGGGAGTGCGCAAGTACTTCTGATCCCATCACCTGACGGATCCGCTGTGTTCTGACAAGATAAATCGCTTCCCCCGGCCACTGTGCCGGGGGAAGTTTTTTTGTGTAAAGCAATCGTGAATTTTTCGTTAATCGGAAAAATTCCTCTTTACAAACCGGAGGAACTGTGGTATTCTCTTAACAGAAACAGTTATTGTTATTGAGGTGACGATATGGCCATCGTACGACGCAGCAAAAAACGGGATGCCATCCTGCGTCTGATGCGTAACACCAAATGCCACCCCTCGGCGGACTGGATTTACCAGCAGCTTCAGGAGGAATATCCCAACCTGAGTCTCGGTACCGTCTACCGTAATCTGAACCAGCTGTCTGAAGAGCACGTGATTCGTCGGGTGGGGGTTATCAATGGTCAGGAACGCTTTGACGCGGACATCCATCCCCATGCTCATTTCGTTTGCAACCGCTGCGGGGCTGTGCTGGATCTGCCGGACTATGCGCCGTCCAGGCATTACATCCAGTCTCTCAGCGAGCAATATGAATTCATTGTGGAAGGCCATGAATTCAATCTCCGCGGTCTGTGTAAAGACTGCAAAAATCAATTTACATTGGAGGAAACAGTATCATGAAAAAATGGGTTTGCCCTGTGTGCGGTTATGTTTATGAAGGCGAGAATCCCCCTGCCGAGTGCCCCGTGTGCCATGTTCCCGGCTCCAAGTTCGTCCTGCAGGAAGGCGAGATGAAGCTGGCTGCCGAGCATGAGTACGGCATCTACGGCAAGACCGTGAAGAACAACGACGACATCAGCAACGAGGACAAGACTTACATCCTGGACCAGCTGAAGGCCAACTTCGCCGGCGAGTGCTCCGAGGTGGGTATGTATCTGTGCATGGCCCGCATCGCTCACCGGGAGGGTTATCCCGAGATCGGCCTGTACTGGGAGAAGGCCGCCTATGAGGAGGCCGAGCACGCCGCCAAGTTTGCTGAGCTGCTGGGCGAGGAGTGCGAGCCCAACATGAAGGCCGACACCAAGGCCAATCTGGCCTGGCGCGTGGACTGCGAATACGGCGCCACCCAGGGCAAGTTCGATCTGGCCGCCTGCGCCAAGAAGAACGGCCTGGACGCCATCCACGACACCGTGCATGAAATGGCTCGCGACGAAGCGAGACATGGCAAGGCTCTGGCCGGCCTGCTGAAGCGTTACTTTGGCTGAGATAAGGTTCCAAACAGCCTCCCGGGCCCCGGGAGGCTGTTTTCCTGTTCAAATTTCAACATCTGCAAGGCAAAGAACGGCAGCCAAACCGGCTGCCGTTCTTTGCTGTTTGCAACGACGGGACGTTGGTCTCCCTTCTTTTCCCGTTCCGGCACAGGCGAGAATCCGCCTCACCGGTCCCACTTCTCGATCAGGGCGCGGATCTGGTCGGCAAATTTGCCCAGATCCTTGTTGGTGCCGCCCCGGTTGCGGGCAATGACCTGCATCAGGCGATAGCCCACTTCCTCCAGCCGCTTGAATGCGGGAGAGGCGGAACCGGGCAGAGCGGCAGGGGCCTTGGGCTGGAGCACCACGCCGGGAGCCAGCATCCTGTCCGCCATCAGGTCGTAAACTTCCTCGTAGTTGGCAGAGTGGGCGGCAAAGCCCCGCTCCCGGAGGGTCTGGGCATAGATTTCCGTCACCTGGCTCTCTCCGTGTACCACAAAGACGTGCTGCGGTCTGGGATTGTATGCCTCGATCCAACGCAGCAGCCCATCCCGGTCCGCGTGAGAGCTGAGCCCGTGGTAGTTGACAATCCGGGCACGGACCACGATCTCTTCTCCGAAGAGTTTGACCTTGTTCACCCCGTCCACCAGCCGTCTGCCCAGGGAACCCTCTGCCTGGAAACCCACAAACACCACCGTGCACTCCGGCCGCCACAGGTTGTGCTTCAGGTGGTGGCGGATGCGTCCGGCGTCGCACATACCGGAGGCGGAAATAATGACCTTGGGCGTCTTGTCCGCGTTCAGGCCCTTGGACTCCTCCGTGCTCTCGGTGATGCACAGCCCGGGGAACTGGAACAGGGCGCCCCCTTTCAGGGCCTGGATGGCCTCCTCATCCAGGTAGCCGTGGAGATCGCCGGAGAAGATCCGGGTGGCCTCCCCGGCCAGCGGGGAATCCACATACACCTGGAAATCCGGCATGCTCCGGACCAGGCCTTTTTCTTTGATCTCCCGGATGAAGTAGAGCAGTTCCTGGGTGCGCCCCACCGCGAAGGAGGGGATGATCACATTGCCCCCTTTACCCAGGGTCTCGTCAATGATCCGGGCCAGATCGCCGGCATAGTCCGGGTTCTGGCTCATATCGTGGAGGCGGTCGCCATAGGTGGACTCGGTCACCACGTAGTCTGCCTCGGTGATGTACTGGGGATTGCGGATGATGGGCTGCTCCCGGTTGCCGATGTCGCCGGAGAAGACGATCTTCCGGGTCTGATCTCCCTCAGTGAGCCACAGCTCCGCGCTGGCCGAACCCAGCAGATGGCCGGCATCCACAAACCGCAACTCCACTGCGTCGGTAACGGGAATCTTCTGACCATATTCAATGGTCACCACATGGCGCATGGTCTTCTCCACATCCGCCAGGGTGTACAGGGGCTCCACCGGAGGCTTGCCCGCACGCTGTCCCTTCTGGTTCTCCCATTTGGCGTCGCTCTCCTGGATATGGGCGGAGTCCCGGAGCATGATGGACAGCAATTGCCCGGTGAGCCGGGTACAGTAGATATTCCCGGAAAATCCCTGCTTGATGAGCAGAGGCAGCCGGCCGGAGTGGTCGATGTGGGCATGGGTGACAATCACATCGTCAATATAGCTGGGATTGAAATCCAGCTCCCGGTTGTCCCGCTCGTCTCTCCCCTGCTGCAGGCCGCAGTCCACCAGGATCTTCTTGCCGTTGCACTCCACGCAGTGGCAGCTGCCGGTAACCGCTTTGGCCGCACCGAAAAAGGTCAGTTTCATAGGGCACCTCCCTGATTTGAATTGTCATAGGTTCAGATTGACCCGATTCCCGGGCATCTTTGTCTCTATTGTACCTTCTCTCCCGGCTGCTGTAAATAGTTTTATGGTGATTTTGCCAAATTCGGCTCTTGTCAAACCACTGCAAATAGGGTATGATAGGGCCGTAGCGAGGGAAGACGGCGGCCCGGACAGGCCGCCGTCTTCCTGTCCCGGCCAATTCTATTCCAGGAAGGAGTATCTTGAATATGTGGGCAGAGGAAAGTGTGTTTTATCAGATTTACCCTCTGGGTTTCTGCGGTGCGCCCTGGATCAATGACGGAGTCCAGGCTCATCGCATCGGCAAAATCGGCGAGTGGGCAGATCACATTCAGAAGTTGGGCGCCAATGCGGTGTATCTCTCTCCCCTGTTCGACAGCGACAGTCACGGCTACGACACCCGGGACTACCGCCGGGTGGATCCCCGGCTGGGAACCAATGAGGAGCTGACCCAGGTCTGCCAGACCCTTCACGACCAAGGCATCCGGGTTGTGCTGGACGGGGTGTTCAATCATGTGGGCCGGGGCTTCTGGGCCTTCCGGGACGTGCAGGAGAAACGATGGGACTCTCCCTACAAGGACTGGTTCCACATCGACTTCGGAGGCAACTCCAACTACAACGACGGCTTCTGGTACGAGGGATGGGAGGGCCACTTTGAGCTGGTGAAGCTCAACCTGCAAAATCCGGCCGTGGTGGACTATCTGCTGGACTGTGTGAAATTCTGGGTGGACACCTTTGACATTGACGGACTCCGTCTGGACGTGGCCTATTGTCTGGACAAAGGCTTCCTGACCCGGCTGCGTCAGTTCACCCAGACCCTGAAACCGGACTTCTTCCTGGTGGGTGAAACCCTCCACGGGGACTACAACCAGTGGGTCAACGACCAGATGTGTCACAGCTGCACCAACTACGAGTGCTACAAGGGGCTGTACTCCAGCCTCAATTCCATGAATCTCTTCGAGATCGGCCACAGCCTGCACCGGCAGTTCGGCTCGGAACCCTGGTGCCTTTACCGCGGCAAACCCTTGCTGTCCTTCGTGGACAACCACGATGTCACCCGGGCAGCCAGCATCCTGAACAATCCCAGGCATCTGCCCCTCCTGTACGGCCTGCTCTTCGGCATGCCGGGCATCCCCTGCGTCTACTACGGCAGTGAGTGGGGGGTAAAGGGGGAGAAATCCCAGGGAGATCATGCGCTGCGCCCTGCGTTCGACCAGCCGGAGTGGAATGAGCTCACCGACACCATCTCCGCCATGGCCAAAGCCCGCCGGAGCAGCTCCGCCCTGTGCCTCGGAGACTACAAGGAGGTGCTGCTCACCAACCGCCAGTATATCTTCCAGCGGCAGGTGGAGGGCGACCGGGTGCTGGTGGCAATCAATGCCGACGAGGCCCCCTTCACCGCCCACTTTGATGCCGGCTGCGGCCTGGCCACCGACCTGGTCACCGGAGAAGTGCACGATTTCGGCGGCGGCAGCCTGCTGGAGCCGTACAGCGTGGCCTTCTGGAAGTGTGAACGGTGACGGATTCTTTTATTTTCCTTCATTTGCTTCATGATTGCAGGTGATTCAATGGCTATTTCTAAAATCAAAGCTGCCTTCCCGTACCCAGTGCAAACCATTTGGGACATTGTCACTGACCTAAAGCAGTATCAGTGGCGCAGTGATCTAAGCCGAGTGGAGATCCTCACTCCCCAGCAGTTTGTGGAGCACGCCAAGGATGGATTCACCACCACCTTCACAGTAACGGTCTGCCAACCCTGTGAACGCTGGGAATTTGACTCGGAAAACGACAATCTCTCCGGGCACTGGACTGGCGTCTTTGCGGAACGGGACGGTCAGACTGAAATCGAATTCACCGAGGATGTCACGGCAAAAAAGTTTTTTCTGCGTCCCTTCGTCAAATTCTATTTGAAAAAGCAGCAGGCGCAATATGTTTCTGATCTGAAAACCGCCTGTGCACACAAATAATCCATTGACAAAAGCGCCGGGTGATGCCCAGGCGCTTTTGTCAATGGCTCACTTTTTGATATTGAAGAATGCCTTTCAGCCCTCGTCGATGCAAAGTCCGCTGTGCTTCGTTTCCGCCGGTTGGCGAAAACTGCACCCGCTCCCTTGCGCATCCTCTCCCCACGCAGACCGCTGCGCTGGGTCTGTGCGGGGGCCCCGGGAGCTGGGCGACGGCAAAAAACAGCCCGGGTCGAAGCCCGGGCTGTTTGCGTATCTCTGGATTACTTCTTGATGTTGAAGAACGCCTTGCGGCCCAGATACTGAGCGGAATCGCCCAGCTCTTCCTCGATGCGCAGCAGCTGGTTGTACTTGGCCACGCGGTCGGTGCGGCTGGGGGCGCCGGTCTTGATCTGGCCGGCGTTCAGGGCCAC
>CALWXG010000066.1 GCA_944385435.1 uncultured Oscillospiraceae bacterium | reverse complement strand
TCCGAGTGCATCATCGCCGTGAACAAGAACGGCTCCGCCCCCATCTTCGACGTGGCCACCTACGGCATCACCGGCGATCTGTTCAAGGTGGGCCCCATGCTCACCGAGGCCATCGCCAAGTACAAGGCCAGCAAGGTCTGAGCAGACAGTATAGCTCGAAAACAATCAAACAGATTTCGACAGTTGCGAGAATTCAAACAGCCGCAGCCCCTTGAAAATACAGGAGGTTGCGGCTGTTTGTCATGTCTTGGGATGTTGTATGTGGCGGCTCAAATCAAAACTGGCTTTGCTGTTGGAACAAACTCCATGGTGGGGCAGGACCATGCCAGGCTGCGACGGCTGACGGAGAAATTTATCCTCCGGGCGTATGGCTGAATACCAGCACTCAGCGTCCCGGCTTTTGCGGGAGGCTTCCGGTTCCTCCGTATGACAGTTCGGAGTTTGCCCGCAAAAAAGATGCAGGGGATTGCCGTTTGGACAAACCTCTGCACCTTTTAAGTCATGGATTGCTGGGTGGACCTGAAGCCCCTCAGAAACATGTTGTCTTTCTCCGGAGCGCAGATGTGCGACGGATAGCGGACCAGACCCGAACTCGGATCAGGCCCCGGCCATCATGTGGGCAGCCAGACCCAACACCAGCAGGTGGATGGGGTAAAAGGCATAGAACAGGTACTTGTTTTTATTCCAGCCACGCTGCCCGGTGTAGTTCCACAGGGCATAGCCGGACAGTGGCCCGGTGACATACATAGCGCTGATGGCGCAGCCCAGCAGAACTTTCACCCCGTTTTTCTCATAGGCCAGGTAGTAGACAGCTGTCAGCAGCACCGTGCACAGTCCGAACCCGGTGCTCAGCAGGGTGCACCACAGAATAGCCGCCAGGACAATCATCGCCTGAACCACCCGGGTGGCGATCCCCTTCCGGGCAGAGAACATCCGCAGGGCATAGAGCATAATGAGGGAGATAACCAGGGTAAACAGGGGGTTCTGGCTGGACATGTTCCACAGCACGTCCCCCATGGCCAGGTCGTAGGGAACCTCGCTGAGTACCGCAAAGCCCAGCATGGTCAGAAGATAGCGGCGAAAGCTGGCGGTGTGTAAAAAACCCTCTACCAGCAAAAAGGCAAACACCGGTACAGCCAGGCCGCCGATGAGCTGGAACACCGATGCCCAGCCCGACAGCATCATCAGGTCCGGATCGGCGCTCAAAGCGTCGGACAGTTCCTGGGCGGTGTACTCGTTGACGTGAATCATCCCGTTCTGAATTACCGACATGCTCGCCGTGTAGAACACCATGGTGATGCAGGCGTAGGTTTTCAGGGTGGTCCCGTTCATCTCCAGGCGGAACCGCCTGCGCCTGCGGTGAAGCAGGGTGGGGTTTTCCGTATCCATGCCTTCACCTCACAGTGCGCGGATGCTTTCCAGGACGGGCAGGGATCGCCCGTCATAGTCGAACAACGCCTGGTTGGCCCACTCGTTGCCACCTGGGCGCTTCTCATGAATGTATTCCGCTCCAGCCGCAGTGGCCCAGTGGCTGCCTGGCACGGGAATCCACGCCGGTTCCCAGCAGATGAATCCCTTCCCGCGCTCTTCCGGCACTTGCCGGAGCACCTGTCCGATGGCCTGGAAGAAGCCGCACTGGCCTTCCGGTGTCATGGGATAAGACATCTGCTCTGCCAGCCTGGCGTTGGCCGCAGGGCCACGGCGCTGTTCCGATGGGAGCTTCTCGTACTGTTGATAATCCTCCAGGGTGAAACCGGTGGACAGCTCCGCCACAAAGAGATCCTTGTGGTAGCGCAGGGCGATATCATCCATGTTGGCGCTCAGTTCGGACATGGTGCCGTGCCAGAAAGGGTAGTAGCTCATGCCGATGCAGTCGAAGTCCGCCCCGCCATTGTCCAGATAGCGGTCAAACCAGGTGCGGTAGAGCTGATTGTTCCCGCCGTTGTCCAGGTGGATCATCACTTTGGCTGCGGCTGCGGTCTCACGCACCGCCAAGATGCCGGCACTGACAAACCGGGCGATGTTCTTATAGTTGGGGGTCCGGCCCAGGGGCCACAGCAGGCCATTGGACAGCTCGTTGCCCACGGCCACCCAGGAGGGCAGCAGGTCCGCCTCCCGCAGCACCGTGAGCACCGCCCGGGTGTAGTTGTACACGGCATTTTCCAGGCCAGCTTCATCCAGATCCTGCCATGCCTTGGGCGGGTACTGCTTGCCCGGATCGGCCCAGAAGTCGCTGTAGTGAAGGCACAGCATCCAGTCCACGCCCAGATTCTTGGCCCGGCGGGCCAGGGTCATCACCCGGGGCAGATCGCATCCTCCCGCCCCGTAGGGCTCCCCCTGGGGGGAATAGGGGTTGTTCCACAGCCGCAGCCGCACCAGGTTCATGCCATAGCTCTTCAGAATCTCCATAGCGTCCCGGGGTGTGCCGTGGTCAGTGAACCGACCGCCCCGCGCTTCCACCTCCAGCAGGGTGGACAGGTCCATTCCTTTGATCAGGGATTCCATACGCAGATGCTCCTTTTGTGATTCGAGTCGGCATGCCCGATCATCCCTCTGAGAAGTCCTCGAAATCGGTGAACCGACGCATCATGTCCCGATAGCGGAAGCGGACGATCTCGTTTTTGGCCAGTACATCCTTCTCGGTTCCGGTATACTGGCAGCGGATGCAGTAGTATTCCTTCTTGTCTTTGTCGTAGAACATGTCGATGTCCAGATCCCGCATGAAACAGGAGGGGCAGCGGAAGTTCAGTTTGCCTTTTCCAGATTGAGCCATGTGGTAAATACCTCCTTATCGCGCAGTGTTCCCGTATACCCCAGGGTGAACATGGGGCTGAAGGCGTAGCCCTCCTTGACATAGCCTGTCTTGTCCCGTCCCTCGCAGGTGAGGGACACCAGAGTATTGATGGGGGGCAGCTTGCACCAGGCTCGGTCCGCACCGGCGGCGGAGGCCTCCCGGCACTTGTACTCGTAGGAAAGCTGCGTACGGCTCTCGCCCGCCTCCACGCTCAGGGTAAGGCTGGACATATCCTCGGTGTACTCGGTGGTGCCATAGCAGCCCACCATGTACTCATTGATGGTCACCTGGGCGTCCGGGTCGCTCAGCTCCAGAATATGACGGTCGATCTTGATGGCGCTGGAGCCTTCGGTGAAGGTGATGACGGTCTGGAGTTTCACGGTGACGTCAGAGAACTCAATATCCACCGGGTCCAGGGTGAGCACCCGATCTTTCCCGTTCTGAGAGAAGCGGGCATGGGTCCGGCAAAGGCACAGGTCCACCTCCTCGCCGTTGTGGCACACCTTGGCGCTGCGCACGGTGCCCTCCCCGGCGTAGTGGGTGAAGTAACCTGCCCGGTATTTCTCCTGGATGAGGAAGGGATAGCTGGCGTCCTGGATGTGGGGGGTTCCGATGCCCACCGGCCAATTCAGCTTGGCCACATAGGGCCGCAGGTCCACGATGGCGCCGCCCTGGTCCATGTTGACGCAGACCCGCATGTAGGGGTCGCAGTACCAGAACAGTTGCTTCTGACTGCCGTAGAGAATGTCCCGCCAAAGGGCGCACTCGGGTTCAGTATAGCCCTTCTTCTCCCGGTAGTAGTCGGCAAACTCACTCATGGTCATGTCAATGAGCTTGCCCTCCTTCTTCAGCTGACCGTAGTAGGCGCAGCCGTCCTCATAGGATTTTTTGAGCAGCTCGTAGGGGGCCTCCCACCGGCCCATCTTGTTCATCCAACCGGGGCCCACGAACATCATATTGTAGGCGTAACCGTTGTTGTATTTGGCCAGGGCGCGGTATTGGTCGATCAGGTTGTAGAGGTAGGGATACTCCCAGGTGCTGGTGTCGTAGATCATGCCGCGCAGCACGTTCTGAGGATGGGTGCCGAAGTTGGAGCCGTTGCCGTCATAGCAGGCCATCAGATCCCGGCTCAGGTGGGGAATGGCCACGATGCCCGAGTCCTCCTCCGCGTTGGCGGCGGGGGCGTGGGTGTTTTGCTTGGATGGAATCCAGGGGGCCCAGGGGCCGCCATCCATGAAGGTGTACCAGGAGTTATTGCAGGTGTGATAGGCTTTGGGGCCCTCCTCCCAGCAGGTGGCCACGGCGCACTTCACCATGGGATACTCTTCCTTGATGAAATTGATGAGCTCAGCGTCCATGTAGTAGGAGCCGGTGGACTCGGGGTAGAACCCGAACCGCTCATAGAACTTGCCAAACACGTCCCGGACGATGGCCTTCTTGTCCTCCATGGAGAACATCCAGATGCAGAAGTCCTTGGTCTTGTACTTCTCCCGGAACTGCTCGCAGGGCAGGCCCAGCAAGGTCAGGGAGATCTCGTCGCCGTAGGTGTGATGGTGCTCCTTGGCCAGCTGCACAGCCTCGTCGTTGAAGAGGCTGGCATAGGTCATCTGGATGGTGGTTTTCAACCCGTTTTTGTGGGCGCACTCCTGCTGAAGTTTGAAGATATCCAGGCTCTCCGTGAGCAGGGCCTTGCGGCCGATGTCTTCCGCCTTGCCCTGGCCGGTGATTTTTTCGGCGTATTCGGGTACCATTTCAGGGCGGTGAATGATATTGACAATGAATTGATCCATACTCTGATTTCCTTTCCAGGACAGTCTCAGACCGTCGGAACGGGCAAAGCCTTTTCCGGCGGAAAGCGTCTTTGACGGGCGGTTCGCACATTTGCGGGGCGGGAAGTGTTTTCGCATGGGTATCCATCCAAAGCGCACCTCGGTTCTGGATGGGGGAGAAGCGGCACGGAGGTGCCGGGCAGAATGCCCGCCCGGGTGTTTTGTGCGGAACGGATTTTGCCGTGACAATACGCCCCGATCGAGAACACATGTTACTGCTTTGCGTCAGCGGGCGCAAACTCTGTGAGGCTTTTAGACAGCCGTTCGGCAGGCGGGCAGATAGCTTGCCCGCCTGCCGGGATGGTGTGTGTATTAGCCTTTGACCGCGCCGGCGGTGATACCCTCCACATAGAACTTCTGCATGATGAAGAACAGAATGGAGATAGGCACCGATACCAGCACGCCGCCGCAGCAGAATATGGTGAAGTAGCTGTTGATCAGGCTCTTCTCCAGCATATTGTACAGGCCGACGGCCACGGTGTAGTACTCCGAGATGCCTGCGTTGAGAATCATCTTGGCATAGACAAAGTCCATCCAGGGGGTCAGGAAACTGTTGATGACCGTGTATACGATGATGGGTTTGCTGGTGGGGATAATAATGTTCCAGAAGATGCGGGCCTCATTGCATCCGTCCAGACGGGCTGCCTCGCACAGAGCCCGGGGCACCGTGTCAAAGAAGCCCTTGCAGATCAGGTAACCCAGACCCGAGGAGGCCGAGTACACCAGGATAAGGCCGACGTGGCTGTTGGTCAGCCCGAAGGTGCGCAGGATGAAGTAGGTAGCGATCATGGTCAGCACGCCGGGGAACAGGTTGAGGATGACCGCAATGTTCATCAGCAGTTTGCGGGACTTGAACTTGCCGAAGGAGGTGGCGTAGGCCACCATGAGCACGAAGCAGGTGGAGATCACGCAGGTGGCGCAGGCGATGATCAGGGTATTCATGAACCACCTGGGGAACTGGTTCACCGTATCCGGCTGGAAGAGCTTGACGAAGTGCGTTACACTCCACTCCGCCGGGAAGAAGGTGCTGGTGTTCATGCCGGACTGGGCGCTGAAGGCGGTGCACACCAGCCAGATGATGGGGATGAGCCAAACCACTGCCAGCACCGCGATGATCACGTTGTGACCGATCATACGGCCTGTCTTGCGGGACTTTGCCCGGGACAGGGTGCGGCTGACATCCGGAGGAGCCGCATTGACTGTTGTCGCTTTCATCATTGATACACCCCTTCCTTGTCTCCCCGAATGATGAAGTTAAAGGCGATGAGGGTAAAGACAGCGCAGACGATGAACACCATGATGCCGATGACCGCCGCCATCTTGTAGTTGTAGTAGTCCTGGGTCAGTCGGAACAACCAGGTCACCAGCAGGTCCACCTCTCTGGCCTGGGAGTTGGCCATGGCCTGGTTGGTGGTGACGAAGGTCCGGTCGGTGAGCAGGTAGATCACGTTGAAGTTGTTGATGTTCTTCACGAAATCCGTGACCAGCGAGGGTGCCGTGACCTGGAGCAGATAGGGCATGGTGATATACCGGAAGGTCTGGGTCTTGTTGGCGCCGTCGATGCGGGCGCTCTCCAGCTGGTCGACGGGCAGGTTGCCCAGCACACCGGTGGCGATGAGCATCTGGTAGGGCACGCCGATCCAGATGTTGATGAAAATGATCATCACATGGGCCCAGCCCGGGGCGGACAGGAATGGGATGTAGCTGGTGGAGATCAGCCCTGCGTTCCGCAGGAAATCGGTCAAGCCCACGTTGGAGCACAGGGTGTTGATGATGCCGTTGTTGGAGAACATGTTGCTCACCAGCAGCAGGGAGACGAACTGAGGCACTGCGATGGTGATGACAAACAGCAGCCGCCAGAATCTGCTGCCGCGGGTGAGCTTGCTGTTGAGCAGCAGGGAGAGCAGGATGCCCCCGAAGTAGGTGGTCAGGGTGGAGAAAAACGCCCACACCAGGGTCCAGCCCAGTACCCGCACAAAGGCGTAGCCAAAGGTGACGGTCAGGCCGCCGCCCCCCAGCAGGCTGACGAAGTTGTCCAGGCCCACCCAGGTAAACAGGCTGTTGGGGGGCATGTGGTTCTGGTCATAGTTGGTAAAAGCCACGAAGACCAGCAGCAGGATGGGGATGACGGTGAAGATCACGATGCCCAGCACAGGGAGACTCAGCAGGGTGATATGGAACTTCTTGTCCAGATAGGTTTTCACATCCTCCGCAAAGGAGTTGATGTGCTTCCCCCGCTCGGCAGCCAGCTGCAGCCGGTAGACATTCACGGTGTTCTTCATCCACACCACCAGAGCCACAAACCAAACCACAAAACTGAACAGGGAAAACAGCAGGATCATAAAGGAGTGGTCATAGTCGTTCCACTCCATCTGCATGGTCTGCATGTTAAAGATTTGCTCGGCCTGGACGGTGCCCAAAGTGTTGAATTTCGGCACATACTGGCTGGCGAAGAAAATGGAAAACAGGATGACTCCCACTTCCAGCAGAGTCATAATCAGGGCCTTGACAAACTGCTTGCGGCGCAGATAGCCCGCACCCCACCAAATCAGGGACAGCTTGACGAAGGCGTCGCCCTTGGCCGCCGCTCTGCCGAAGTCGGCAAAGAAGCTTCCAATGGCGCCAAAGAAGGCGGAAATGCTGCGTTTGACTTTTCCGCCGTAGCCCACTGCACTCGCACTCTCGTTCATGCGGCGCCTCCTTTCTCAGGTCTCAAAAACTGTTCAGGACGCCCCGTGCGCGGCAGCGCCCTGAGGAAATACCGGACCGGCCGCTGTGCGCAGGCCGGTATCCGTGTTCATATCCGATGCGCTCTGCCCGAGCGGGATTCCGGCTCGGGCAGAGTGCGCAAAGTGTCAGAGGCTGGGGTGATGTTTACTCGATGGCGGAATTGACGCCCTCCACCAGGGAGTCCAGAGCGGCCTGCACGGAGGCGTCATCAGAGGCGATGGTGCCCTGGGCGATCTGCTCACCGAAAGAGGCGGTGGGATCCCAGAAGCGCTGGCCCACGGTCTGCACCACGGCATAGGCGGACTGCTCGGCCAGGCCGGCAACACCCTTATTGGCCGCCACGGATGGGTCGGAGGAGGCGTTGGCGTTGGTGGGAGCCAGGGCGCGCTGCTCAAAGCGGGTGACCTGGGACTGCTCGTTGGTCAGGAACTCGGCCAGCAGCATGGCCCAGCCGGTGTTCTCCGCATAGGGGTTGACGCCCATCAGCTTGTAGCTGGCCACGGAACCCGTCTGAACCTGCTGGTCACCGCAGGTGAAGGTGGGCAGCTTGCAGGCTACATAGTCATCGCCGAAGTTGGCCTCAGCGGTGGAGCTGTCCCAGCAGCCGGAGATGACGGCGGCCAGGCTGCCGCTGTTGATCTGGTTGGAGACATCGCCGTCGGCGATGGCCAGGAAGGCGGGGTGAGAGGCGATACCCAGCATACCCTGGGTCACCTGCACACCGGTGATGCCGTCGGCGGAGGTGCCGTTCCAGTCGATGACAGTGGTGCCGTCGGCATTCAGGGTGGTGGTGAAGCCGGCACCGTAGAAGAAGCCGGCGTTGTACCAGCCGGAGGCCAGGGTCATGCCCACGCGCTTGCCGGCGGCCTCGGCGGCGTCCAGCAGGGTGTCCCAGCTCTGAGCCTGCTCGGCGGAGATATAGGTGGGATCATAGAACATGAAATAACCGTCCGCGGAGAAGGGGAAGGCATACAGGGTGTCCTCATAGGTGGACACTTCCACGGAACCTGCGCTATTGGCGGACATGATCTCATCCAGGGTCTTGCCGGTGTAGCTCTGGAGTACCTGATCCATGGTGTCGTCCAGGGCCAGCAGGGCGCCAGCGGCAACCAGGTCAGTCAGCTGGTCGGAGGCGAAGGCGTACACATCGGCCCCGGCCTCCACGTCGGTCAGAATGGTGTCTTTTGCGGTGGACTCAGACTGCACGCCGATCTGGATGTCAAAGGTGTAATCGGAGTACTCGGCCTTGAACTCCTCCACCAGTTGGGCCAAAAGATCCTGGTCCTCTTCCGCGCCCCACAGGGTCAGGGTGATGGGATCAGAGGAGCCGCCCGGAGCGGCGGTGTTCTGGGCGCCATCGGACTGGCCGGGATCAGGGGCCTGGGACTGTTCAGATGCGCTGTTGTTGCAGGCGGCCAGCGAAACAATCATCATCGCCGCCAGAAGCAAGGCAAATAGTTTTTTCATCTTAATCTTACCTCCATTTTCCTAATTTTGCATTTGCACTCTTTTGGGCAACCGGTTGCCCTATCAATCAGAGTATAACAAGAACAAAATTTGTTGTCAACTAACAATAGTTACAGCTTTCCACCAGCATATTTAGATAAAACGCTGAATAAATCTTGCGAATCTGAAGCAGAAAGCTTTGAAGGCGCAACCGCTTGCGCTTTTCTGCCGGGAATACAGGAACTGCAGATGTCCTGGGCCATTTTGTGGACTCCCTCAGAATTCTGATCTGGTGGCCGGGCAGGACACAGATTCACACCTGTCCCTCCCACGGGGTGAAAAGGACTGGCAGCCGCCCGGTCTGCCTCTGCGTCAAAGCGCAGGCTGTTTACCAGCGGGACCAGAGCGGGGTTTGCCGGTTGCAGCGGGCAGAAAGCCAGGATCTCTTTGACCGGATCAAAAGCTTGTCAGCGGTTGAGTGATTGAGATGGTTTCCACATACAATATTTTGACCATGCGAAAAGCCTCAACCCCCTGCGCGTCAAGGGATTGAGGCTTCTTTGCTCTTTTTCAACTGCCGAAGGCCGGATTTTGCGGTCAACCAGCAAAGGTCACAGCGTTCGAACCTTCCTTCTGAGAGAAACGTCGTGCCTGTTTTTCTCGTGCCAATGCGGCAAACTTCAACGGCGCAATCGTTTGCACATACAAAGGCAGTGCCAGACGCCGCAACCGCCTCAGCTCACTTCGTGGAATCCCGCAAGATCATCTGGTAGCTGGGCAGGACGCAGCTTCGAACCTGCCTGCCCTCCAGCAGGTCGAGGAGGGAACGGCAGGCTGCCCGGCCCAGTTCTGCCGCATCAAAACGCAGGCTGGTCACCGACGGGATCAGGTGCTCCAGCAGGCTGTTGTCGTAAAAGCAGGCCAGTTTTATTTCTTCCGGCACCGCCACCCCTTGCTCCAGCAGCTGGGACAGGGCCAGATTGCAGATGTAGTCATCCATACAGAGGATGCAGCCCACTCTCTGCTCTACGCACTTTTCCACCGCGGTGATCACCCGGTCTCTGTTGGTGGTGTTCATAAAGATCAGTTGGTCTTTTCCGGCTACCCCGGCCTGTTGGCAGGCGTCCAGAAATCCCTGAAGGCGGCTGCGTGTGACGGTGTAGTTCTCATCCCCGCCCAGCAGGGCCAGCCGCCGCACCCCTCGCCCGATGAGCAGAGCGGTCAGATCCCGGCAGGCTTCCCGGTTGCTGTTGTCCACAGAGATCAGCTCGGGATCCGAGGTGTTGCCCACAATGACAGACGGGATCTTCCGGTCCTTCAGAAGGGCGAGAACGGGGGACTTGACCAGGCTTCGGGCCACGATGACCCCGTCCACCTTCCGGTTGTCCAGAATACGTCCCATCTGGCGGGTAGAAAACTCGTTGTCCATGGCCACCAGCACGTCGTAGTCATTCTCTGAGGCCACCTGGCAGATGCCCAGCATGCATTCGTGGAAAAAGGCGACGTCAATGTCCTTTCTGTCTCCCGGCAGAACCAGGCCCAGGTTGAACGTGCGGCTCTGGGCCAGACTCCGGGCCACGGCATTGGGGCGGAAGTTGTGCTCTGCGATGAAATCCAGCACCCGCTTGCGGGTCTGGACGCTCAGCCGTCCTTTCCCCGAGATGGCTCTGGACACCGTGGTCTTGCTCAGTCCAAGCTCCCGGGCTACATCTTCAATGGTATATACCTTTTTTCCATCCAACTCTGACCCTCCCGTTCCTGTGCGCTAAAATTCAGGAACAACCGGTTGCCAACTTTCCTTCAATAGTGTAATATTAACAACAAACATGGTCATCCGTCAAGAGGGCCATGGCCGGAACAATAAATTTCATCGCCAGGAGGAACGATGGACATGGAGACAAAGCTTTGGTATGGTGCCGCCTACTATCTGGAGTACATGCCGGAGGATCGGCTGGAGCGGGATATGGAACTGCTGACTCGGGCCGGTTTCAACCTGATCCGAGTGGCAGAGTCTGCCTGGAGCACCTGGGAGCCCCGGGATGGGGAGTTCGACTTTACTCAGCTCCTGCGGGTGCTGGACGCTGCCCAGGCCCATGGGCTGGACGTGATCGTGGGCACACCCACCTACGCCATCCCGCCCTGGCTGGCCAAAAAATATCCTGACATTCTCGCCGACACCCACTCTGGACCCTGCCGCTATGGCCCCCGTCAGAACTTCGACCTGACCCACCCCGGCTACCGGCTCCACGCCGAGCGGATTATCCGCAAACTCCTGGAGGCGGTGAGTCCCTGCCGGTGTGTCGTGGGGTTTCAGCTGGACAACGAGACCAAGCCCTACGACACCTGCTCTCCCCGGGCCCAGGCGCTGTTCAAGGACTGGCTGCGAGAACGCTTTGCCACCGTGGAGGAATTGAATCAGGAGATGGGCTTTGCCTACTGGTCCAACTCCCTGGGGTCCTGGGACGACCTGCCCGACGTGCGGGGCACCATCAACGGCAGCTTCGGGGCGGAGTACCAGGCCTTCCAGCGCCATTTGGTCACCGAATTTCTCCAGTGGCAGCGGGCCATTGTGGACGAGTACCGCCGCTCTGACCAGTTCGTCACCCACAACTTCGACTATGAGTGGCGCAACTACTCCTTCGGTCTCCAGCCCGACGCGGACCAGTTTGAGGCCGCCCAGGCGGTGACGGTGGCGGGGTGTGACATCTACCATCCCAGCGAGTCTCAGCTCACCGGAGTGGAGATTACCTTTGGCGGGGCTCTGGCCCGGGGGCTGAAGAACGGAGCCAATTACCTGGTGCTGGAGACCCAGGCCCAGGGCAACTTCGGCTGGCTGCCCTACCCCGGCCAGTTGCGCTTACAGGCGTTCAGCCACCTGGCAAATGGGGCCAATTGCGTGGAGTACTGGCACTGGCACAGCATCCATAACGCAGTGGAAAGTTACTGGAAAGGGGTGCTCAGCCACGATCTGACCCCCGGGGCCACCTATGAGGAGGCTGCCACTGTTGGCCGGGACTTTACCCGGCTTGCTCCCCACCTGGCCCACCTGAAGAAGGACAATCGGGTGGCAGTGATGGTGAGCAACCGCTCCCTGACTGGGATGGAATGGTTCCCCACCTGTCAGCAGGGGGAGACGCCGGGACACAACTACAATGACTACCTGCGCTGGCTGTGTGACGGCCTGTATCGGCTGAACGTGGAGTACGACCTCATTCCGGATACCTGCCGGGATTTTTCCCGGTACGATCTGCTGGTCCTGCCTTGCCTGTACGTCATGCCAGAGGACCTGTCCAAGGTGGTTTCGGACTATGTCCGGGAGGGCGGGCACGTTATCGCCACCTTTAAGACCGGCTTTGCCGACCAGCATCTGAAAATCTATCACGATGCCCAGCCCCACAATTTGACAGACTGCTTCGGCCTGCGCTACGAACGGTTCACCCGGCCCGTAGAGGTGGAGCTGGCCGGGACCAGCCTGGAGCTTCCGGCATCCGTTCGGGTTACCGACTGGATGGAGTTGCTGGAGCCCACCACGGCGGAGACCCTGTGTATCTACCGCCACCCTGCCTGGGACGGCATTCCCGCCGTCACCTGCAACCGGTTCGGGACGGGGCAGGCCGTTTACCTGGGCTGCTGTTTTGATGAGCCGGGCCTGGATGCTCTGCTGGTCCAGCTGCTGCCCCAGTGGGGCCTTCCTCTGCCCGGCATTGTCTTTCCACTGGTTGTCAAGGGCGGCGTCAGCCGGCAGGGCTGTCGGGTGAACTACTACTTTAATTACTCGGGTGAGCCCCGGCAGGTAAACTGCTCTCACCCGGCTGCCTCGTCCCTGTTGGACGGCGGGTCACTGGCGGAGGACGAGCCCTTTTCCCTGGAGCCCTGGGGGATAAAGATTTTGGAGTTCGGCGGACCAGGCACCGTCTGACGGCCCGCTGGAAGCGGGCGGAGCACGGCGTCTCCTGCGGCAGCCACGCTGTCCGGCGGCGCCTCAACAGCGACTACGGGGAGTATGATCTGCTCATTGGGACGGAGAAGGCCAAGCTCCGCAATATGTACCGCATCTGCGACGGTAACTTCAGCGACAAGATGCGCTTTCTGATGGAATGCGCTGGCCGCCCGGAGCAGGAGATGGCCGACTCCTGGTATACCACCGATGACTTCGATGCCACTTGAAGGGATGTGCTGGCAGGCTGCCGGCGATGCTGGAATCAAATCATTGCACACAGGGAGAATGAGTGCATGGCGTATAAAAAAGCCCGTGAAAGGTACTATAGAATTCAAAGTTCTCGAAAGAAATCGAGATAAAAGGCAGTTTCACCACATGGTGCTTGCCCCGTCAGATCAAACGTGGTACGCTATATTCAGTGAGTGGATAGCACTGATCGTCTGGAACTGCAGGTGGAACGGTAATGCCGAATTCGAGACAGTTCTTGTAGCGGTACGGGAACTTGGATATGATGGAGATGGCAATCAGCAGAATGGTGTATGTCGGCTGAATCACGCGCTGACAGCAGCTCAGAAGCAGATGCTGAAAGCGTTTGGCCGTTCGGATGCCTGTGTGAGAACAAGGCGGAAGAAATCAGCCTAAGGCAAAAGGAAAAAATATGAGGGAGGAAGTGTAAATGGCAAGAACGACGTCAATGGAAGTGTTGGAATTTCAGGGAACAGTTTCTCCGGAGGATACATGATGGAAGAAAAGATAAAGAGCGTCATAGATGAGTTGAAGAAAACCGTTGATCAGAACGGCCCGGATTATCTGACGCGTGAACCGTACAAGGTATATGAAAGCCTGAAAAAGAGTGACGGTGTGAGTGAAAAAACATCGGCGCTAATTCTTTACGCGTTGATCAACGGCATACAGTCTGCGGCGACACCGGATGTGGACCCGGTGTTGTTGTCCAAAAAGATCCAGACAGCATGCAGCCTAAACAAAAAAGCCGCTGATTTCCTTTCTGCGATATTTCTGGGCCTGTATTCGAAGGAAAATGAGATGACATGGGCGGAAAAAGATATGGCAGGCCTCAAGCAATTTCTTGAAGACAAACTCGTGTGCGAATGGGACGGATCTGCTGTCTGGGATGTAGGGAATGGGACAGTTGACTGTTACTATCAGGCGGAAATTGTCCTGGCTCCTACGGAAAAGTCAGCTGCAGATAAGGGTCTGGTGATGATGATGAAAACGAATCCTTTCACGACAAAGGAAGCGATTTCACAGTATTTCAGAAAAAGCCTGGAAGATTATCTCAATGGTGAATTTAAGGACTACTGCACAGCGGAGGACTATTATCAGCCAGTGTGCGAAGATTTTGAGGTTGACTATTACGTATCACAGTGGTGTAAAGAGCACGGTTTTGAATTGGTTTCCTGCGATGGCGAGGGTGGAGACGACGGGTTTGAACCGAAGTATTGGAGAAGTTGGTATTAAGCTTCATATCGTTGTGATTTGTGCCTGCCGGGAGAAAAACATTCTAAAAATGGCTCTTTTAATGAGGCTTTGGGCATGATAGTGGAAACGCATCCCGGTTGCCGAGACCGCAGAAAATTCTGTGTAAACGACGGGATATGACAGTATAAAGGATCCTGGGGAAGTCAAGAATATCACCA